>CAZWPV010000120.1:0-7505 GCA_964635485.1 uncultured Anaerolineales bacterium | reverse complement strand
GGAGCAGCATCTTGCCCGCGTCCAGCGCCCGGTCGCGGAAAAGCTCCACTGCCGCTTTTGCCGCCAACGGTTTCAATTCGTAGTGCAGTTCCCCGGCGAGACCCAACGGGCCACGGCGGCAGGTGATCAGGATGTGCAGCTTGGGACAGCACCGGCGCAGCTCGGCCATCAGTGCCTGGTCGCGCTCGCGGCCCTCGCTCTCGCATACCGCATCGAAACCGTCGAGTATCAGAAGAAACGGCTCGCCCTCAAGCACATCGCAAAGCGCAGCAACCTTGGCGCGGTACTGAACCGCCTCGTCCAGGCCGGGGCCAGAGGCAAACCCGGGCAGGCCCAGCGCACGCAGGAGGTAATCGGCCAGCGTCTCCAGCCCCACACGCATCTCGGCCAGGCGGATGAAGCGCACGCCGCCGGGAAAAACGGCCCGCTCCCAACACCAATAGGCCACGGCCTGCACCAAGGCGGTCCTGCCTACGCCGGCGACACCGTGCAGCGTCACCAGCGGAGAGGTATCCTCGGTCGGAGGAACGGACAGCAATTTGCTTTGAACGATCACCTGGTCGGTGGCGCGCCCGCGAAGGCGAATGGGCAACACCGGAGGACGAGGCCCGGCCGGCGGTTCCCGCAATTGAACGTACGCCCCTTTCAAGCCAGGGGGCACCAGGCGAGTGTGATGCATCCTGGGCGGAGCCGCGAGTTGGGGCAGTTCGTCTTCTCCCAGGCGCGCCCCCCAACGCTCGCGCAGGACTTCGCGCGCCCGCTCGTGCGCCTCCACCAGCTCATCGCCACGGGCCAAGCGGCCCAGAAACGCGCTCAAATAGGCTCGAGCAGCATCCTCCCGCACCGTCTCAGGCATCCCGACCACAGCGGGGACGCCCGCTTCGTGCAGCGCCCGGCGGACTGCCGTCGAATAGCACGCCGAAAGAACGGCCAGTCGCACACCGCCCAGCGCCAACAACTCGCCCAGGTCGGCAGGAGGGATGGGATGGCTCTCGCCGTGGGGGCCTTCAAAGTAGAGCGCGCCGTCCACGTCGCCGTGCGCGTCGATCACCACCAGGTCGTATCCCTCACCCAGGGCCCGGCGCAAGCTATCGCAAGTAGGATGATACAGGACACGCACCGCCATCGGAGCGCCGCTCCCCCGCAGCGCCGCCCCGACCACCTCGATCTTCCAGATGCGCTGCAGCGGCAGAACCTGGCTCAAACCCTCGGCCGCGTCCCAGTCGGCGACCGAGACCCATTTCCCCTCTTCGTCACCTAACAGGGTAAGCAACGGGCGCGGCATGGCCAGCAAGACGCGCAAGGGACGGGCCTGTGGGCCTTCAGAGGCAGCGGCGGTGCGCTCAAGAGATGCCATCGTGAGCTACGCTTTCGTGCCGGTATCCGATCTCTCGGCCTTTCGCGGCTTTCCGCGCCACTGCTTCAGACGCTTCCACAGCATCCCCAACCCCTTCTCGGCAAACGGTATGCTCGTGACGAGGCCCAGCACCGAACCGCCCGCGCCCACGAGATCGGCCTGCGCACCGGAAAGCCCCAACGTGCCGCGGGCTTCGATGGTCAAAACGCGATCCCAGACCGCCTCCTCGAACGGGCCGGGCAGGCCGGAGCCCTCCTCCGGCTGCCAGCGCACCGACAGGTTGATCACAGCGCGATAGGTACCGGCCTCGTCAGGGGAGATCGTCCAACGCCAGGTGTTAGCCTGGCCCGGGACGAGAAGCTGCTCCTCAGGGCCGGCCGGCTCGGCATTCAGGCCAGACGCGCTCAAGGTAGCCCGCGCATATCCCGTATAGCCGGGCCGTGCCACGAGGATCGGCATCGCCGTCGCCTCCACCTCGTGCCCGCCGACCTCCGGTGTGGGGACGTAACCCCCTTCGGGTGCAGGGATGAGGGAGAAGCGAATCAGGTCATTATCGCCCACGCGCATGGCGGCAGGCCATTCCACCTCTACCACCCGCTCCTCGACCACGGGGGTCGGTTCCACCGGTGGGGCCGGCTCCACCGGCGTAGGAGACGGGGCGGGCGTTGAGGCAGACGCCCCGGATGTCGGCACTGGCTCCTCCTGGGAGGTAGGAGCAGGCGCCTGGGTGGGAGCAGGTCCTTCAGGCGCTTCGCCCATCGGAGCACCACAGGACATCGAAGCAAGCGCCAGCATCGCCAGTGCCAGGGCATCGTAGAAGATATGTCGCCTCACTCCACCACCTCCGGCCTATCGCGAGGACGGCGTTGGCTCGACAGGCGGCACCTCAATCGGCACCACCTCCCGCTCCACCTCTCGGCGAATCTGCAGGTGGGAATAGACCACCAGGCAAAGCGAGCACGAGATGATCGCCAGTCCCACGACGAGCAACGCGATGCGCCACCACCACTTTTTCATCGCCACCTCCCCCGGGTGAAATACATGTAACCGTTCAGTCCCCTCTCCCTGCCAGGGAGAGGGTTGGGGTGAAGGTGGCTCCGCGAGGCTGAAATTGAAGCCGCTACACCGGATTCTGCCGGTTCGACGTCGCACCACCCTCCCCCTACCGACCGTGTGCGGTCGGCCCCCTCCCTACGAGGGAGGGGGGAACGCTTACAAATATATCACAGAAACAGCGCCTAGCATAGCCAACGACGTAGGGCAATTGCATTTGGATCAAGAACCAGTTTATTGTCGTCATTCTGAGGAGCGAAGCGACGAAGAATCTCGCGATGCTGACCAAGGGCGAGATTCTTCGCTCCCGGAGCCTGCCCTGAGGTGCCCCCCGAGCAAGTCGAGGGGCAAGGCCGAAGGGGTCGCTCAGAATGACGGATTTGTAAGGCGTCAAGCCAAATGCGATTGCCCTGGCCAACGACGCGCGCAGGGATGGCGCCTCATTGCAAAAACGGCTCCTGTCCCGGAAACACCTCATAGATCTTGACCCCGTGTGCATCGTACACCACCCGCAGCAGTCCCTGATCGGCCATCGTGTCGAACTTGGCCAGTCCCGCCGGGTCATAGTAGGCCTGCTCGTAGCCACCCACGTAAACGTAGCGCACGCCGTAACGATTCAAGATGCTCAATGCATAGCCAACGTCCACCGTCCCGTAACAGGTGCGCACGTCGTCGTATCGCTGATATATCTCATCCGACGACAGCAAAGGGCGCTGTTGGCGCTGGTGCCAGCTCCACCCCACCACCGCCGGCAGGCCGGTGTAGATTGAGACGCGGTTGGCCCACAGGTACTCCCGCCATCCCAGCCCCTCCATAATCACCGGCGAACCCTGAATATTGTCCTGCATCCAGCGGATGGCGGCGTAATCGCCGTACAAATATATCTCCTTTCCATCACCCTCCGGGCCATCCCATATCTTGCTGTACTTGATGAACGCCATGCCGTCCAGCGTGAGACCGGTGTCCTCCGCCATACGGTCGCTGGCGCGGGCATAGACACCAAAGGGAAGGAACAGCGCGCCGCCGAGGACGAGGACGGTCATCACCGCCCACCAAGCGTAGAACAACTTGGGCCGCCAGCGCCGCGCACGCTCGTAAAGCCAAACGACGCTCACGCCCGCCGCCACCGAAAGCAGGACCCACACCTGCAGGTAGAACTTGAAGACTGTGTTCTGCCGCCCGACGTCCCCCTTGACTACGACGACCTCGACAGCCGTGGAGACCGCCATCGCCAGGCCGATCATCAGCCACAACAGGCGGCGGCGCGGCGGCATCCTCGGTACAAAGAGCAACAGAGCAGCCAAAACCGCTATCGGCAGCGTCACGAGCGACACTGGCACCACCTCGTCTAGGAAAGACGTCGTCGCAGCGTCCGTTTGCTTCCAGACCGTCGCCGCGACGGCCAGTGAGGCGATTAAAAACAAGGCGAGTATCAGTACCCCGCACCAAAGCAATGCGATGGAACCCAACGAGCGAGCCGCAAAACCACGGCGCCTATCCCTTCTCCACCTGAACACCCGCCACGCTTCGATCAACAGGCGCGTCACCACGGGGAAAAGCAGAATAGTGTGAACCCACAGGTAAATGCCGGCCGGCGTGCGACCCCCACCCCAGCGCTCCAACGAGCTGTAACCCGAGTAATGCTGGATATAGGGCAAGAAGAGCACGAACGTCAGGCCAACGAACAGCACGGCCCGCAGGACGAACTGCCTCACGTGGCGCCACACGATCACTCCGCTAACAAGCTCGGGGTAGCGACGGCGCTCGGCGCGCCATCCGGCCCAAGCCCCCACCAGCAGGGCAGCCAGCCCCAGCAGGAGATACGAGGGATAGTCCCAGGTGTTGGTCGGGCGGAGCGAGCCGACGACCAGGCCGCCGATGACGAGGCTCCACCAGCGAGGACGCGAATCCCGCACCCAGTAAAGCGCCAGCGCCAGCGCCAGGAGCGTCAACGGGAAGGCGATCATGTGGGCGTGCAGATCGGCGTACAGGAAGGTAAAGACCGGGAACTCGGCAATCGGGTTCCCCGTCTCGGAGGGGATGATGCGGGTCGGGTGCCAGTACCAGGACGTACTACCCACCGAAAGCGAGGCGCCCTCGAAGGCGACCCTCCACAGCCCTTTTAACAACGCCGCCACCTCAGGATAGCCGGGGATGGTACTCTCGAAGGACGGGCCGCCTAACGCGGCCAACTTGGTGTAGAGCAGGTGCACGACACCCAGGTTGCCAAGCACAACAGTAAAGACGAGCGCTACGACGCCCGCCAAAAGCGCGGCGCGCTTGCGCCGGCCACTCAAGTTGTAGGCGACGGAGAAAGCCCCCACGCCGGTCAGCGCGTACAGCAGCGGCACCATCAGATTGTAGGCGGTGGAGGGCACCGTGCCGATCAGCTTAGTCAGCGTGCCGACGATGACGAATCCAAAGTAGTAATAGTTGATGTAGTGACCGGAGAGCCAGGGGTTGTAGGGCGGGAACCAGGTGGACTTGATCACCGCGTTGAGATAGGCAAAGTCCATCGGCTTCTCGCCGCCCATGTGGGGATGCCAAAGATCGGGCTGCAAGAGGCGCACGCCGATCCACAGCACGTACAGCAGCGCAAAGAGGCCCTCGGTCACCAGGAGCATCCGCCAGCGACGGCGCACGAACCGCCGCAGTTCCTCCCGCTTGAACCACCCCACCCCGCCGCCGACCAGCATCAGCAGCGCCAGCATGCGCACGATCGTCCCGCGCGTGTTGGGCAGCACGTGCAGGCTGGCCGCGATCCAGGTCAGGTAGGCCAGCACCAGCAGCGCCAGCACGCGCGCCAGCCCGTAGCCGCGGTCGCGCAGGCGGGGGAGCGAGACGAACAGGAGCGGAAAGGCCAGCCAGCCCAGGAGGGTCACGACGAGCCACCACGCAAACGCCGCCAATCCCGGATAGCGGTTGAACAGGCCGTCGGCGTTGAACATCTCAGACCAGGTGCCACCGGCCTGCTGATCGGCCCACGTCTGGTCGTCGAACTTCATCAGGTCGGGAACGGAGGTGAATTCTATGGGACGGAGGCCGTGCTGGGCCTGATCCAGGTCGATATCCCCCAGCGCCTGCATCACCCGGTCGCGGGAGTAGGCGTCCGTCTTGCGGAAAATCAGCACGCGCGGGTGGTCGTAGACGCTGAACGCCTCCTCGGCGGGGGGCAGATACACCTCGATTGGCTCCTGCTGATAGACGTACTCCGCAGGCTCCATCAACGGGAACGGCGTCTCCTGGTCGGGGAACTGGAACAGGCCAAACAGCGACGGGCGGGAGGTAAAGTCAGCGACCAACTCAAAACCCAGCTTGCCGGTAAAGAGCGCCCGATAATACGCATTGGTCAGCGGATAGCGCGGCTCCAGGCGCGCAACCGGCCCATAGATGCGGTTGCTGGAGATGACGATGGTGTCGGCCTCGTCGAGCCAGCCATACAGCTGCTGGCGCTTGTCCCAGGTGTCGTCGTGGTAATTCTGCATCTCGATGATGTGATAGGACTTGCCGCCGGGGATGTGAGGCCCCCAATCCCAGTGCTCCTGGGCCAGGACGGAATTATCCGGAATATGGTCATAGATCCACTGCCCGGCGGCAATGCGCGTGTGATCCCGCAGGTAGATGGAGAACACCGCATACCCCCACAGTGCGGCCCCCACGACGGCGACGACCGTAAGGCTATAGCCCACCACGCGCCACCAGCGCGCGGAAGCACGACACAGGCACACCAGGAGATAGGCCGCCATGAGATTGAGCAGCGGATAAAGAAAGATAAAGTAGCGCATGGCCTTGACCCAACGAGTGCCGAGGTAGAGGAACATGAGCGTCGTCCAGGCCCACAGGATCAGGTGAGTGCGAAGGCGCTTGCCGCGCCACAGCTCGCCCCCCATCGTCGCCCAGCCCGCCCAGGCGATCAACCCCAGAGGCAGCCCCATACCCCAGAAGACGATGTTGACCCAGGGGAACAGGAGCGGCGTGCGGTTCGTCCACTGCTGGTCGGGGTAAGAGTTGACGTCGCCGCTCTGCTCGTTGCGAATCTGCCCCAGCCGGTCGAGCCACTCCGGGCTGAGCTTGACGCCGAAGAAGCCGGGCCCCTCGAAGGTGTAGGGCTGGGCCACGCGGAACGCAATCAGGCACACGAGGCCGGCCAGCATGAGCCGCAGGAGCGCGTTCCACAGCCCCCACCGCCTGCGCGCAACCGGCAGCGACCAGAGCCACACGACGCCAGCCAGCGCCACGAGGAGCGCTGCCGGGGCAGCGCTGACCTTGCAGGCGGCGGCAAGGCCGGTCGCCAGCCCTCCAAAAGCAAAGCTGAGCCACCCACCCGTCTGGCTGGCCCGCACGGCAAAGTAGACGGTCAACGTGACGAAAAAGCACAGCGCGCTATCGACGGTGAAAAAGTGGGCCTGCTGGATCAAGAACGCCGTCAGTGCAGTCAGGCTTGCGGCCAGCACGCCCGTGATCTTGCCATACAGACGCCACCCGATGAAGAACACGAACAGAATCGTCCCCATATCGGCCGCCGCCGAGAGCAGCCGCCCCACCAACTTGCTGCGATGGCCGGTGAAGCTGCCGCCAGCACAGAGCGAGTCGCAAACCTCCGACAACGCACTGCCCTCCGACAAAGATTCTTCCCGCAGGTCGCCGCACACCCAATCGAGCCCCTCGGCCGTGAAGCGAACCAGGAAGAGGGGCAACGTGCCGTAGCTGTAGCGGTCGCCCGCGTTGCGGACGTTGAGCGGCGAGTGGTGCGTGTCAAAGTAAATGGCGATATTCTCAAAGAGGGAATCGCCGTCCGGCGTGTGAATCTTGCTCAAGGTCTGCTGCATGTGAGATTCGTCGGGATGAATCCACTTGTAATTGTCCCACTTCAGGTTAGTGAAACGCAGATACCCCCCGATCACTAAAACGCCAGCGAGCAACAGCGGCACCCACCACCGCTCGTCCCGTCGCACGGTCCGCATCTCCGAAGGCCTCGAATCTATCCGTTCCAAGGAATCATCCTCCAAGTGCATCGTCTCAATAATCCGGGGGGGGCGGGGGGGGGGGGGGCGGGATTTGTGGCCGCCCACCCCCGATTAACACAACGTTATTT
>CAZWPV010000119.1:3992-7610 GCA_964635485.1 uncultured Anaerolineales bacterium | reverse complement strand
TCGGCGGCACGAAGCCCCAGTTCTTCTCCCAGGCCGAATCGTAGATGCGCTTGAATCTCTTGACCTCTTCATCATAGCGGCTCATATCCGCCGGGCGCGTAGTGAAGTTGCCGCGCTCTTGGATCTTTTTCGCCACGCGTCTCAGTTTAAGCGGCAGGTTCACTCCCCTGGGGCCAAACTCATACATGTCCACCATGTAGGCAAGTAGATCCATCGCCTTGTAGAAGCCCGCGCCTTCGATAAAGTCCACGTAGTAGCGTGGGTTGTAGGTCATCAGAATCACTGGAGGTCCGTTCCAGCCGTCCACTAACAGGCCCGCCTCTTCATTCAGGGAGAAGGTCTCGGGGCCGCGGATGGCCGTCATGCCCTGCTCTCGCACCCAGTTGCAGGCTGTCTCCAGCAGCGCCTCGGCGGCCTCTCGGTCCTGCAACACCTCAAAGTAACCAAAAAAGCCCACCCGTTCCCCGTGAACCTCGTTGTGCCGGTGGTTGACGAGGGCGGCGATGGTGCCTACCGGCTTGCCGTCACGGCGCGCCATAAAGAGCTCCACGTCCGCGTGCTCGTGGAACGGATGACGATCCTTGTCCAGCAACTCGACCCGTTCAGAGATAAGCGGTGGCACCCAGTTGGGATCGTCGCGGTAGACCTCCCACTGAAAGTGGATGAACTCCAGACGCTCCTCAGATGTGTGTACGGGCCGGATAGTCAGTTTGCCATTTGTCATGTGTGCGACCCTCAGTTTCATAAGCGTCACCACGCTCCCCTGCTGGCCTACGCCGGTCCGTGAGGGAACGCAGATACACGAGGAGAGTGTGTCGCTTTCTAAACTGTGGTTACCTTCAGTACTGATCGTAAGAATAATCGGTAGGGGGCTGCTGCTTCTGACCGCCGATCTGGTACCATATCACGCCGCCCAGTGCGCCAAGCCCAGCGCCCAGCGCAACACCCACCAGCGCGCACAGGCAAGCGCCACCGAAGGCCCCCAGATAGTAACCAACGTCGGTGCCCGGCCCAGTAGTTGCGGGTAACCCAAACTCTTCAGCGATTCTGGAAGCTCCCGCCAGGCCGACCACGAGCACGTTGACCACCGCACCTATCATCTGGCCAATCAGACTTCCGACGTTGGCGATGGCCCCGGCGGCAGCGCCCTTTCCAGCGCTGTCCCCGCTGGTCGGCGGTTTATCAAATACGCCAGCCAAAACTCCGGCCACCAGACCTACAAACACCGCAGTGCAGGGGTTGCAGGCCAGGGGAAAAACGAGCTCGGCGACGATAGCCAGTATGAGTCCGGCTACTCCACAGATAACGCTTGCCCATACCATTTTGATCCTCCTTGGCAAATATAGTATTGAGGTATCTTCTCAATAAATCGGGGCAGATGTAGGGCGGATTTGCTAACCGCCGCCTGGTCGGATAGCAAATCCGACCTACATTCGCCATTTTCCCCAGAATATTGAGAGGATACGTGTTGAGCTATTCGAGACCGCTCAGAATTACAAATGTTGTCACCTGCTTGCGATATTGTACACCAAAGCCACGCCAATGCAAAACCCCGCCGGAACCACCAGCGGCGTGTGCGTTTAGCAAGGGGAGGATTGGGTTTTCTAGCGCTCCTCTGTAAGAGATGCGATCGGGGAACCGTCTTCTGTGACCAGCCACGTCTCGACGCGAACCTCCGCACCCCATTCGTCTTCAAAGGCGATGACGGTAGCGTGTGGTGGGAGGCCGTCCGGCGCGATGGGGGTATTGGTCTCGATCCCGGGCCGCTCGGTGTAGCGGGCCAGCGAGCGGTGCGGACCCAGCACGGTGACGGTGTGGGGACCGGTGACGCCCGCTGTGGCAAAGACGGCGAGCCAACGACCGTCTTCGGGCAGTCCGTGTCTCACGGCGACGGCGCGGGCGTAGCAGTCCATCACCTCGGTCGCGTAGCGCCGCGTGACGCGCAGATGAATTTGGTTCCATCCCCCGTTGTAGGCAGCCAGCGAGTAGTACAGGTCTCCGCTGCCATCGCGGATAGTGTGGGCCAGCGCCCGCGCGCCCCAGAACAGGTTCGTCGATGGCTCCTTGAGCCTCTCGGCACTGGGACGCCAATCGCTCGGCATCAACTGCATCAGCCCAACCGCTCCGGCGACGCTGCGCGCTTCCGGATTGCCCTTGGACTCTTTCCAGACTACAGCCGCGATAAAATCAGGGTCGAGGTCTCTCTCCTCAGCGTACGTGACGATGATGGATTCCCAGCGACGGACAGCGTAAGGCCAATAGGGGGAAAGCACAGACTCGGCGGAGGTAACTCCGGCAGAGGTAGCTCCGCTCTTTGCAAGAGAAGGGTATGGAAAAACGAAAGCGATAACCGCCGCCAAAAGTACGACGGCGAGAACGAATTGTCTATGTTGCATTGGGGGATAGCATTCTCCTCTGGTACAAAAGTACTAACGCTAAATATATCGAAAAGCATAACTTTGTCAAGCTCTCGCGTTCGCCAACAAAAAGCCTGTTTCTGCATTCCAGACGCCATTTCCACATCTTGCTTCCTACCATTCCCCCTGCTATAATGCCCACCAATGGATGACTCAACCCGTACTCCGCGTTGGCTCTCTGTCGTAACGCTGCTGCTCATCCTGCTCATCGCGGCAGGGCTGCGCCTGTACCGTCTACCCGATCTACCCCTGGGCTTTCACTACGACGAGGCGGCCAATGCCATCCTGGCCGGCGAGATCGCCAGCGGCATCAAGCTCCCCGTCTTTATCTCCTCCTACACGGGCAAGGAGGTGTTGTTCTTCTACTGGGCCGCCCTGTGGATGAAACTGCTGGGCGTGACACCCCTGGCGCTGCGGTTGAGCGCGGCGACGGCAGGGCTGGCGACCGTGGCCGCAACCTACTGGGCAACCCGCGAGCTGCTGCACGAGCACCGTGGCTCAAAGTGGATCGCGCTTCTCACCTCGGCCCTGCTCGCTGCATCCTTCTGGCACCTCGTCCTCAGCCGCTACGGGTTCCGCGCCGTGACCCAGCCGCTGATGCAGGCGCTGACCGTCGCGGCGCTGTGGCGGGGATTGCGGCTGGGCAAGAAAGGCCTGCCGTGGCTCCTCCTGGGCGGGCTTTTCTGCAGCCTGACGGCTTACACCTACCTGGCCGCCCGCGCCTTTCCCATCCCCCTGGCGGCGGCCTTTCTGGCGCTCCTCCTTGCTGACCGGGAACGCCGCCGCGCGCGTCTCGGACAGATGGCCCTTTTCGCCGCCGTCGCCGCCCTGATCCTGGCGCCGCTGGCCCACTACTGGTGGACGCACCCCGGCAGCTTTATGACCCGCACGGAGCAGGTCACCGCCACAGGCTGGAATGAAACCTGGGATGGCATCCTGGACTGCCTGGGGATGTTCTTCATCCGTGGCGATCCTTACATCCGCTTCAACATTCCTTTTCGCCCGATCTTTGACCCGGTTGTAGCAATATTGTTCGTCTTGGGGGTGGGCATCGTCATCCTGTCAGCCTGCAAATCTGCTGGTCCGCAAGTCCGCAACTCATCCTCTGCCCCTCCGCCCCTCCGCCCCCCTGCTCCCTTGCAGCTTGCCGCCCGCATCTTCCTCCTCGCATCCCTGCTGGTCATGCTTCTCCCCAGCGCCC
>CAZWPV010000119.1:0-3892 GCA_964635485.1 uncultured Anaerolineales bacterium | reverse complement strand
GCCGCCCGCATCTTCCTCCTCGCATCCCTGCTGGTCATGCTTCTCCCCAGCGCCCTCGCCGCCGGCGAAATCACCCCCAGCAACCTGCGCGCCGCCGGCCTCCTGCCGTTCGTTTACGTGTTCCCGGCTCTAGGGCTATCTACACTCCAATCTCTGGTCTCTAATCTCTGGGGGCAGCGAATCAGCGAGCCTGTCCTGAGCAAAGTCGAAGGATCGGCGAGTCAGCGAGTCCAATCATTCGCCGTGCGCTATTTGCCATTCGCCATTTGCTATTTGCTATTAGGTGTTCTGACTCTCATCACCGCCTCGGCCTATTTCGGCGACTGGGCCATCTCTCCCGCCCTCTACTACGCCGCCGACGGCGACCTGGCCGACGCCGCCACTTACCTCAACCGGGCCGATCTCACCGCCACGACCGTCTACGTCGCCAGCATCCACTACGAGCATCCCACGCTGGCCCTCTTTGCCGAGAAGTATGGCGACATCCACCGCCTCACCGGCGGGCGCACCGTCGTCTTTCCCGCCAAGGGGGACGCGCTGCTGGCCTATCCCCGCTCGGCCTCGGACGACCTGCCGTGGGTGGAATCGGTGCTGCCGGACGACGCGCTCGTCGATGCGCCCCTCGGGCCTGACGGCGCGCCGGCCTTCCACGTCTACCGCGCCAGAGCCAACGGGACCCCAACCCCCGCTCACCCGCTGGACGCCAATTTCTCCCACGCAGTGCAACTGCTGGGCTACGACGTGATCGAGCGACCTCGCTCCGGAGGAAGCGTCGAGATCGCCGTCTGGTGGCGCGTGCTGAACGCACCCGGCTCGGACGACTATCGCCCCACCGCGCGCCTCGCCGATCCCTGGGGCAACGTGTGGGGCGAGACGCTACCCTTCCACTACATCTCCAAAGAGTGGGAGCCCGGCGAGATCGTCGTGGATCACCTCTCGATCCCGGTCGCGCCGGGCGTGCCGCCGGGAAACCACACCGTTCGCTTTGGCTTTTATTCCGCGAACGCCGACCGGCGGCTGGCCGTGCTCGACGAGTCCGGGCGATACGCCGGCACCTACGTCGGGTTGCCTGTGCGCCTGGAGCGCGCCGCCAAAGCACCCAACCCCGACGACCTGGGCATCCGCGACCGGCTGAACGCCCGGATCGGCAGCCTGACCCTGCTGGGCGCCAACCTGGATACGCAAACCGCTCGCCCCGGCGAGCCGCTGTTCCTGACGCTCTTTTGGCGGGCGGAGAAAGCAGGGATACCCGATCGCGACGTCGTGCTCACTTTGGGCGACGTAACACTCCACGAGGGGGCACCCGTCCACGGCACGTATCCCTTCTCCGCATGGGCCGCAGGCGAGACCGTCGCAGATCGCTACGGACCGCGCCTGCCGCGCGATATGCCCGCGGGAGAGTATCAACTAGGGCTGCAGGTGGGCAGCCAGGCAATCGACCTCGGCGCCGTCACCGTGCAGGCGACAGAGCGCGTCTTTGACGCGCCCTCCATCCCTCACCCGCTCAACATCAACCTGGGAGATCAGGTCAAGCTGCTGGGTTACGACCTATCGGCAGATGCAGCAGCACCAGGTGACAAACTCACCCTAACCCTGTACTGGCGGGCGCTGCGGGAGATGGACGAGTCGTACACCGTCTTTACCCACTTGATGGCTCCCGACGGCACGATAGCGGGGCAGAAGGATAATCCCCCGGTCGGCGGCAGTTATCCGACCAACTTGTGGCTTTCGGGCGAGGTCGTTGTGGACGTCTACGAGATTCCCATCTCCGCCGACGCTGCACCGGGCGAGCACGTGCTAGAGATAGGCTTGTACGTCGCCGAAACCGGCGCGCGCCTCCCCGTCCTGGGAGAGTTCACCGATGCCGTCACCCTGCAGGTCGTCATCATCGAAGAGTGAGCGTCTTGCTTCCTTTCATCGGAGTGCTTTAATGTTCCTTGACTGGCTGCTGTCCTTTTCGCCCATTCTGGCCATCCTGATCCTGATGCTCGGCTTTCGCTGGCGCGGCTTGCAGGCAGGCGCGGTGGGCTGGCTGATCGCGCTGCTGGTGGCGGCGCTGCGCTTTGGCGCGGGGTGGGAGCTTTTGGCCTACGCCCAGCTCAAGGGGCTGCTGCTGACGCTCTTTGTGGTCTACATCATCTGGGGGGCGCTGCTCTTCTTCCGCGTCACCGAGGAGGCCGGCGCTGTGAAGGCGGTCGGCGCATGGCTGCCGCGTCTCACGCCCGACCGGGGGCTGCAGGCCCTGCTCCTGGGCTGGGTTTTCAGCACGTTCCTACAGGGCGTGGGCGGCTTTGGCGTGCCGGTGGCCGTCGTCGCCCCGCTGCTGATCGGCCTGGGATTTCCCCCTGTAGCCGCAATCGTCATTCCCTCGGTAGGCCATCCGTGGGCGGTCACCTTTGGCTCGCTGGGCTCCTCCTTCTACGCGCTCATGGCTGCCACGGGGCGCGAAGGGGAGGAGATGGCCCCTTGGTGCGCGGCGATGCTCGGTCTGGCATGCCTGGCCTGCGGAGCGGGGACGCTGTGGGCGGCAGGCGGGCGGCGCACGCTGCGCGTCGGGCTGGTTCCGATGCTCGTCATCGGGCTGGCGATGGCGGGCACGCAACTCCTCGTGGTGAGCCTCAGGCTGTGGTCCATCGGCGCGATGATGGCCGGGCTGGCCGGATTGGTGGTCGGGGTGGCGTGGGCGCGCTGGCAGAGAGGCCAATCCACAGAGGAACCCCCTGCCGGTATGCCGCTCAAGTGGGCGCTGGCCCCATACGGCCTGCTGGTCGCCATCGTGCTGATCGCGCTGATCCCGCCGGTGCGCGCCTTTCTCGGGCAGGTCGTCATCCGGGCCCACTTCCCCAAGCTGGCGACTGCCCGCAGCTGGGTGGTCGAGGCAGAGACGGGACGCACGATCAACCTCTTTGGCCACGCCGGGGCGCTGCTGACGTACGCCTCCCTCATCGCGTATGGACTGTACCGCTGGCGGGGTAACTTTACGCCTGGGGCAGCGGGCCGCATCCTGCGCGGCGTCGCCAAGCGCGGTGCGCGCTCCGGCCTGGGGACCCTGGCGATGGTCGGCATGGCGGTGACGATGGAGCACGCCGGGATGACGAACCTGCTGGCCGAGGGCATCGCGCGGGCGGTGGGCCAGGCATTCCCGTTGGCCTCGCCCTTCATCGGCGCGCTGGGGGCGTTCATGACCGGCTCGAACACCAACTCCAACGTCGTCTTTGGGGACTTGCAGCAGAGCGTGGCGGCGTTGATCGGGGTGAGCCCGCTCGTCATCCTGGCCGCGCAGACGGCGGGCGGGGCCATCGGCTCGGCCTTTGCCCCGGCCAAGATCATCGTGGGCTGCAGCACGGTCGACGCTGAGGAAGGGCCGGTGCTGCGCAAGGTGATGCGCTACGGGCTCGCTATCGTGGCCCTGCTGGCGCTGGCGACCGGGATAGCGGTCTATCTGACCGAGCCGTGAAATCCGACTGACTCCATTTTTGGCCTTGCGGAGCCACCCACACTCCAACCCTCTCCCTACCTGGGAGAGAGGGCCGAGCGGTGAAATCCGAGGAGCCGAGCACTAAAGGAAGGTAGGCCGCCACGCCCGGCATCTCGTACGCCCCTATGTCACACACGGCGACGCCGTCCCCGTCGCCGTCCAGCGGGCGGGACACGCCGCGATAGTCGACGCCGGGGCAGGCTGCATTATCCCCCGCGTCGATGGCGGGGCTATCCAAGGCAGGTATCAAGCCGTAGCTCTCGCCAGAGAACGGGCCGCTCAAGCGCGGGTCCTGGCACAAATCGTGCACGCCCGAGTCCAGATAAGAATCGCTGCTCCCACAATCGACGTCTTTCACGCTGTAGGCGATATTGTAGTCTGAATCCAGCTTCAGACCGCTGCAGCCCTCCTGAT
>CAZWPV010000118.1:0-7619 GCA_964635485.1 uncultured Anaerolineales bacterium | reverse complement strand
AAACATACCGAATACGAGAAAACGCCAAGTTACTGGCGTTCAAACTGTCCCCACACCAGTAGTAGCGGGCGAGCGACGTGCACAAAGGTCTGGTAATTCTCGCTCATCGGCGCCAACGCGCGCCAGTAGAGCACAAGCGGCAGCGTCTCCCCAGAACGCACGCGCGACTTGGGCAGGTCATATCCGAGGAGCTCGATCTGCCCGCCAAAGTTGGCGCGCAACTCGTGCTGGGCGGCCCGCGCCTGTCCCGGCAGCGAGGTGTAGCGCAGCCAATCGTCCTGGGGATCGATCACGACGCCCTTGACGAGCACGAACAGCAGAAGCGAGCCACCCAACCAGAATAGAGACTGGTGCTTGGAGGTTGAAGGACGATCATTCAAGCTGGGGGGAGGCATCCATATCGCCGCAATCACCAGCCCCGCAAGGCCAATCGCCGAGATGATCCACCCGGCAGTGCGCGGCGGCGTGTCCTCAAAGCGCACCACCACGTCGTGCTCGCCCTCGGGCATCACAACCGTGATGAATCCCTCCGGCCCGGCGATGTCGATCTCGGCCTCCTCGCCATTCACGTACACGCGCCACCCGGGAAAATAAAAGATGTACAGGCGAAGAACAAACTCCTTGGGAGTGTGGACAGAGAGACGGTCGTAGAGCGCCCGCTGCTCGACAATCTCGACCGTGGCCCCTTGGGGCAAAACCGCGCGATTGACCCTGTCCACCGGGCCGGGGCGTGTGTAGGACCCGACCAATGACGGCATCGGGGGTATGGGCGCCAGCGCGGCTTTCACGGGGAGAAAATCTCCCGTGGAAGTGGTGCCGAGAGCGTGGTACTCCTCCTCCCAAGCGATGATGTCCTGCGGAGCGACGCCTCCAAAATCGGGCGGCCACATCGGCGGATAAAGCACCGGCAAGGAGAGCGACAGAACCGCGAGCAAGGCCGCTGCCGTTATCCAGTCGCGCCACCGGCCGGCCGGCAATCCAGAGACGCCACCCGCCGCACACATCGCCAGCATCAGGTTGGCCGGGGCGAGGAACCGCCACGGAAACTGGAAGTAGCGCATGCCGGGGACGTACTCCCAGATGATCGTGGAGGCGGGCAACATCAGAAGGATCAATTCAAAAGCAGCCAGGAAGAAATAGATCAACGTGGAGCAAGCCGACCGAGAAGCTTTTCGAAAAGCCAGGGACAGGAAAGCGAGTGGCGCGGAGAGGGCCAGCAACCACTGTACCAGTCCCAAGTTGTAGCGGAAGCGGGGAGCCGTCGCTCCCAGATCGAGAATACGCGAGGGGGCCAGCAGCTCTGTCAAGGACAAAAAGTGGTTGCGAAAGTCGAAATGACCACCCTCCCTGTCGATGACGTCGAGCTTGATCGCGCTGCGCTCCAGAAGAAACGGGAGCCAGAAAAAAGCGATGAGGACAGCAGCCAGGATAAACACCAGCCCGCCCCACCCCGCCCGACGGCGCCCGCCGCCGAACACAACCTGCCACAGCCAATAGCCCAACAGCAACGCGCTCGCCGCCAGTCCCAGAAGGTTGTGGCTGAAGACGATGGCCGCCAGGGTCAATACGCTTCCCAACAGTGCGCCCCGCCGCCCCACTCCGCTCATCAGGCGATGGAAGGTATAGAAACTCAGAGGCAGCAGACAGATGGCAAAATGCTCCGCCAGATCCCCGCGCGCGTGCGGGTCGATGAACACGACGTAAGGGGCAAACGTAAACAAGGCGGCAGCCAGCACTCCCGCCACGGAACCAAAAAGCTCCCTCCCGAGCAGGTAGGTCCCCACCGAGGCGGCGAGGAGCCCCAAGACAAACACGGCCTTGACGCCGCCCACGATGTCCACGCCCGGCAGCAGGTCAAAGGCGTTAGCCAGGTAATACGTCAGTGGGGCGTAGTAATTAAAGATCGGGTAGCCGTAGCCGTAATAAAGGTCGGGGGCCCAACGGGGGTAGAAAGCCCCCGCACGCAGCGTGTGCCCCAACTCAGCCGCACGATAGACGTGCAACTCGGCGTCCGTCTGGTGCGGCAAGCCAGGCCGGGTGAGAAACGGCGCGGCTGCAACGAGGGCCAAGGCCACTGCCAAGCCCAGGCCCCAATCAAGCCGACGGCTCCAATCACGCAAGGTGCGCATCATTTGCAGGCACATACCTATCACATACCATTATCTTGGCCAACAACGCGCAAAATTATACCACAGGGCCTGCAAAACCCAAACGACAGCAGACCGATTTTGACTTTACAGACAATTAGAGTAGAATAATCTTTGGGGCAAACGCGAGACGTCCGTCTCATAAATGCGAGATAGACGGCTCGTGAGACAAACGACGACTGGAGCACACGCATCATGAGGTTGATCGGTCAAACCCTGGGCAAGTATCGCATCACTGAGCACCTGGGTAGCGGCGGGATGTCCGAAGTTTACAAGGCCTACCAACCGGGCCTAGATCGCTACGTTGCCATCAAGGTACTCCACTCATTTCTGGCGCAGGAAGAGGACTTTTTGACCCGCTTCCAACGCGAGGCCAAGTTCGCCGCGATGCTGCGCCATCCCAACATCGTCCAGGTCTATGATTTTGACTACGACGAGGAATCCAACTCGTACTACATGGTCATGGAGTACATCAACGGCGTCAGCCTCAAGACACGCCTGCAAAAGATGGCCAAAAAAGGCGAGATGATGCCATTGGAGGAATCCGTCCGCATCGTCACCGCAATCGCCAACGCCCTGAACTATGCCCATCAACACGGCACTGTGCACCGAGATGTCAAACCGGCCAACATCATGTTCAACGAGGATGGGCAGCCCATCCTCACCGACTTTGGCATCGCCAAGATGGTAGACGTCGCCGGGCTGACGGCCAGCGGCGCGATGGTCGGCACGCCAGCGTACATGGCTCCCGAGCAAGGGATGGGCCAGGCCGGAGACGAACGATCCGACATCTATTCCCTGGGCGTTATCCTGTACCAACTGACCACCGGCCATCGTCCATTTGACGCCGACACACCCTTGGGGGTCGCCCTCAAACACATCAATGCCCCACTACCGCCCCCCATTGTCGTCAACCCCAACCTGCCACGCAGTATCGAGGCCGTCACCCTCAAGGCGTTGACCAAAGACCCCGATAACCGCTACCAGACCGCCAAGGAATTCGCCACCGAACTGAAAAAGGCGGCGGCAGGCGAGGCCATCGAAGCACCCCTGGAAGGGGCTGCCGCAGCGGCAGCGCAGGCGATGCCCGGCGCCATCCCGCAAGACGAGTCAGATTGGGCGATGGCGACCCTGCCCAGCGCGCCAGCTGTCCCCACGCCGGCCACACCACGCTCGGCAAAAGCGGCCATCGCCGCCCATCCCAAGCGCCGCCTCGTGGCGATAATAGCGGCAGCCGCCACTGCACTCATCGTGATCGCCGGCATCATCGCCCTGTTCGCCACCGGAACGGGACAACGCATGCTCGCGGCCATCAGCCTATCGCCGACGGACACCCCCACATCCACTCCCGCCTCTGTGGCCAACGGCACACCGACGCCTAACCTGGTCTCCACCGAGATCGCCATTCAACTGGCGACGCGCGACGCTGTACAAACCCTCGAAGCGACCCTAAACGCCACGCTGACTCCAAACCCAACTCCCACGCCAACTTTCACGCCATCCCCCACGCCAGATCTGGACGCCACCACCACAGCGTCCTGCGTGTTCGACGCGGAGATCATCAGCAACCCGCCGGTTTGGCCTCCTGCGCTTGCGCCGGGACAACAATTCGTCAAACGCTGGACGGTCGAAAACACAGGGACGTGTGCATGGCCTCCACTGACCCAGTTGGTGTTCGTATCGGGGGACGAAGTGGAAATCTTGGCAAAATCGGAGGTCAGGCAACTCGCGCCGGGAGAAACGACCGAGATCCGGGTTACTCTGCGAGCACCCTTAAGCTATAATGCCTACACCAGCCTGTGGCAGTTGCAATATGGCGACGGCGAATCCATTGGAGGCTTCCTAGAGGCCACCTACACCGTAGCTCCAACGCCGACGCCCACAAACACGCCCCTGCCCAAGTTCACGGCGACCCCCACTGAACCGCTGTGGATGTCCATGCCCTTGTTGGTATGGTGCGATCCTGAAAACACGAGCAAAGGTCGCGTGGAATGGGGGCGGGGAGGAGGTCCCAGCGACGAATACCGGTACTTCCGCGGAACGATCTCTCCCGAGACCGAACTGGATGGGCCATACTATGAATTCAGCGGGGGATTCCCACACACAGGGAAATACTATACCACGTCAGGCCCGCTCACCTTCCCCGTACCCGGCGACTGCTGCACAACGGATAGCGGACACTACGTGAGCCCAGAAGGATACGAAGTCGTGTGGGAAACAACATTCCAAACGAGAAGTAATTGTCCCAGCAGTGAGGAATAAGTTGTCCGCGAACGCCTTCAGGTGCACGCAAACGCCGTGGCTTTGTTGCCACGGCGTCTCTCTGCGTAACGCATGCTGATACCGATTGATGCCTAAAAAGCAGGAGGCTCGAAGCCCGGTATATCGGGCCAGTCCACGCCTCCCTCTTCCAATCCCTGTTCAATCAGACCAGGCAAGTACGCCGGAATCTCACGAGATCCCACCAAGACTTGATCGCCGACTATCATCGTCGGCACACCGCGACGCCCAGATGGGATGTCGAAGTAGGCAATAGCGGCCTGGTAGAGCTCCGACCCCTCCGGCGTAGTGACGTCTACCTCAGCGATCTGCAATTTGTCACCGTACACCTCCTGCAGAGGCGACAGAACCTCAGTCATCACCTCGCGGCAATAGGGACAACCGGGCGAATAAAACAAGACGGCATACACCACACCCGACCCCGCAGATCGCGTGAGAACAGGGGTAGAAGTGAAGGTGAGTGTAGTAGTTGCAGTGAGGGTAGCTGTAGGCCCACCAGGAGTTTCTGTAGGGGCCGGTGTGGCCGACGGCGTGGGCGTCCAGGTAGAGATGCGCGTTGAAGTGGGGGCAGCCGTAGGCACGGATGTCGGTGTAGCAGTAGGGGCCGGTGTGGCTGACGGTGTGGGCGTCCAAGTGGGGATAGGGATGCGCGTCGAAGCGGGGGCAGCCGTAAGCACGGATGTCGGCGTAGCAGTAGGCTTGGACGCAGGAATAGGTACACAGGCCAACATCGCAAAGCCAATGACAACAAACGCCAGGACTATTTTGACTATTCTATGCATGGGTCTCCCTGTTATACACCGCTGCAAACACAACGGGCTCAATCGGCGGGAGGAACGAAACCGGGAATCGGAGGCCAATCCACGCCGCCCTGATCCAATCCCCGCTCGATCAAACTGGGCAGATATTGTGGAATCTCTCCGCTGCCAACCAGCACCACACTATCGATAACCAACGTCGGCACGCCAAGGCGATCCTGCCCAACGTTGAACTGCACAACAGCCGACTGATAAAGCTGGGATCCCTCTGGCGTGTAGGTGTCTATTTCCAGGACTTGCAACTTACTACCATACTCCTTCTCCAAGGGTGGCAGAACCTCGGTTCTCACCTGGTGACAATGGGGGCAACTGGGTGAATAAAACAAAATGGCGTGCACCACCGGCCCATCTTTATCACCGTCACAACAAGAGGTCATCAATCCCAGCAGGGTAACGATCACGCAAACGAACAACAAGGATCTCCTCATCTCAGCCTCCCAAATAAATCTGTCAACCAGGGTGTTACATCATACAGCCAACGCTTGACCGGATCAACATCATCGATTCGCCGTCACCTTAGCATTCCCCTGATGATAATGTCCACTGCCTCGTCCTCGCCCAAACCTCGGGCCATCAGCGTCTCCAGTTCCTTGCGATTGACGCTGCCGATGGCCGCCTCGTGGGTCACCCGCGCCCGGTCGTCGCGCACGACGACGGTGGGCACGTTGCGCGCCACCGCCGCCCCACGCACGATCTCGGTGCAGTCCATGTGGCCCACCGCGCCAGGCGCGTTTCCCTCGGCGGTGGTATAGATCTCACTGACGGCCTCGTCGCGCACGGCGACCCGCGTCTTGGTCAGGCCGCGAGCGCCCTCGCCGTTGAGACGCACAACCTCGTTCACGCTGATCTCGTCCTCGGCGGATCCATTGGCCTTGACAACCAACTCGACCACGCCGCCGGCCGCCACGTCCACCTCAAAGTCAATGGCCAAACGCCCCACCCGGCCGTGCACCAGGTTGAACTCGCTCTCCAGCTGCCCACCCTCGTCCACCTGCGCGCGGGTAGTGGGCAGCACCTCGACGCCGCCCAGGTTGCCGTGGTAGTGGCCCTCGCTGTAGCGCATCGTCGCATCCTTGCCGACGTGAATCTTGGCATCCATCACGTGCCTGACGTCCACCGCATTGGGAAAGGTGCAGTGAGCCAGGAAGCCGACCTCGGCCCCTTCGCCGATTTCGAACTCGGAAAAGATCTCCTGCAGGCCCTCCTTGGGAATCACCCCGAAGCACAGGTGCACCGGATAGTCCAACCTTGTGCCCGGCGCGACGGTGACAAAAGCCCGCACGCCGTTCTCCAGCTCCTCTGCCTCGATGCTCACGCCCTCGATCGAGTTGGCCGCCAGCACCCGATTGCCGCTGATGACGGCACTGGCGATCTTGGGCACCTGCAGCAGATCGGACCTGCCTCCGGCCTTTTCGTATGCCTCCATCATAGCCTCGAAATCACGTACCCAGGCTTCGCCCTGAGGCTCAGCCCGAAGGGCCGGGTCGCGCTGTTGATGACTACTCATCGTCCGCCCCCTCGGAGACCACGCGGCGGTAGGTGCCACCGGCCTCTTCGCCCCAGGGCTGGCTGCCCAGTTGATCCTCGTGCGGCAGGCAGCGCTGCGCGAAATATTCGCGCACTTCGGCCGACGTGCCGGTATTGATGATCGCGCCAGCACACATCAGCGAGGCCGCATCGGCGACCTCGGCCATCTCGTCGCGATGGGTAATCATCAGCACAGATGTTCCCTCGCCCGCCATGCGGCGCACCAGCACCATGATGTCGTCAAGGCACAGCACGTCGATCCCCGAATCAGGCTCGTCGAGGACGGCCAGGCGAGGCCGCATCGCATAGACGGCCGCCAGCTCAATCCGCTTCCGCTCCCCACCGGAGAGGGTCGTATCGACAGCGCGTCCCATGTAAGCCATCGGGGCCAACGCCACCGCCTCCAATGCGCCCTCGATTCGCGCCCGCTCCGGCTCCCTCATTCCCAAGGCCAGATAATCGGCCACCGACAGCCCCTCGAAGCGGACCGGTTCCTGCCAGGCCAGCGTCAGCCCCATCCGCGCCCGCTCGGTCACGCCGAGAGCGGTGATGTCGCGATCATCGAAGATGATCCGGCCCCGATGGGGCTCGTAACCGCCGGCCCCCATCAGCGTCAGCGCCAGGCTGGTCTTGCCCGAGCCGTTGAGGCCCAGCAGGGCGTGTACCTCGCCCCGCCGGACGTTCAGGTTGACCCCGCGCAACACCTCTGCGCCAGGCCGCTCGACCCACACATTATCCACTTGCAAAAGCACATTATTCTCCATACACATGCTCCATTCGTTTCCCCGGTTTACAGCGACCTCAAGTATACCACAGACTGTGCCGATGGGTAAGCGCCACCCTACCG
>CAZWPV010000117.1:0-7713 GCA_964635485.1 uncultured Anaerolineales bacterium | reverse complement strand
ATACAAGTTGCGCAAAGCCAACCTTTGTGTTAGAGTATAAGCACATCAACGTTTTTGAAGAGAGGTTTACGATGGTATCTGGTGCAATTACTACAGTAGTCAAGATGCTGGAGACACTGCCAGAGGGAGCACAAGCACAGGTGGCGGAGCATCTTCGCGAGTACATCGCAGAAATGCAAGACGACGCTGAATGGGATGCCCAGTTCCAGCAGACTCAGAAACAACTCGTCGCGGCTGCGCAGCAGGCAAAACAAGAGATCTCCGCCGGTCGTGCAAAGCCAATGGACTATACCCAGCTATGAAGTCCTCAACCCTGCCCTCTTTCTGGAAGGCGTACAAGGGCCTCGATCGTCGAGTCAGGAGCAGGGCCAGAAAAGCCTTTCAACTGTGGACAGAAAACCCCTTCCACCCTTCTCTCCGATTCAAGTGTATCAATGCCGAAGAAGATATTTGGTCAGTTCGAGTGACGCTAGGGTGTCGCGCGCTGGGTGTTCTCGAGAATGACACAGTCACGTGGTTCTGGATTGGGAACCACGATGACTATGAGCGCTTCTTCTCTTCGTAAAAAAAGCCCTGGCAAACGCGGAACCTGGCGCACCCAGGCTGGCAAGTTCTAGCGGCCACCCGTAGCAACTGGCACTACAGCTTCACCTCCCGCTCGACCTCGAAGGGATGGCGCGAATCCGGGTAATTCGCCCACACCGCTTTGTCAAACACGAGCGCCCTTTGGGCGCTGAGCACCCGAAGGGTGCTTAAACAAAAACGCGGCGGCGCCTTCGATCAGCACCGCCGCGCGCAAACCCTCGCCGCCCGAGCTAGGTCGCGGGTGCGAGCTCTAGTTCCTCAGAAACGCCGTCCTCTACCTCTACTACCACTTCGCCCGCTTCCTCAATCTCTTCCATAGGCAAGCTCAAGGTAATACCCTCAAAGTCACCAACAGGTCCCTCCGAAGATGGATTATCGCCTCGGTAACCCGTACCGGCCGGTATCAGCTTGCCGAGGATCACGTTCTCCTTCAACCCCAGCAGTGGATCCTTCTTACCCTCGATCGCCGCCCTGGCCAGCACCCGGATCGTGTGCTGGAATGACGAAGCCGAGAGAAAGCTCTCGGTGTTCAGAGCAGCCTTGGTGATCCCCAACAGTATCGGCCAGGCCCTCGCAGGCTGTCCACCCGCCTCGACGATCTCGCGGTTGATGTCCTCCAACTCCAGCCGGTCGATCAAGTCGCCGGGCAAGAGATCCGTATCGCCCGATTCGGTGATCTGCACCTTGCTCAGCATCTTGCGGAAGATGATCTCAAAGTGCTTGTCGTTCGTATTGACGCCTTGCGAGCGATAAACTTTCTGCACTTCCGAAAGCAGGTAGTGCTGCACAGCCTCGCGCCCCTGAATGCGGAGGATGTCGTGCGGGTTCAGGACGCCCTCTACCAACTGCGTGCCCGGCTCGATGCGCTGCCCTTCCTCGACCAACAACCGTCCGGTCGTGGGCACCTCGTACTCCCGCTCATCGCGGCGCTCGTGGATGAGGGTGATGTTACGCCCCTCAACCGCCACCCGGCCCCTCTTCTCCACCACGATTTCCTTTTCGTCGCGCCAAGTCGCAAGCGGGTCGCCTGCCCTGACCTCGTCGCCGTCCTCGACCAAAATCTTCCAACCGCGCTTGATCTCGTAGTTGAAACGCTCCGTCTCGCTATCCACCACCAGCACGCGGCGCTGGTCGTCGGTCTTGACGACGTGCACCACACCGCCGATCTCTGCCATCGGCGCCTCACCCTTGGGCTTCTTGCGCCCCTCGAACATCTCCTCCACCCGAGGCAGGCCCGCGGTGATGTCGCCAGCGTGTGCCACGCCACCGGTGTGGAACGTCCGCAGCGTCAACTGGGTGCCCGGCTCGCCGATGGACTGCGCAGCCACGATACCCACCGCAGACCCGACGGCTACCATAACACCGCGTCCCAGGTCACGCCCATAGCAAAGTCGGCAGATGCCATGGCGCAACTGACAGGTCATCGGAGAACGCACCATCACTTCCTCGATGCCCAGTTCATCGACGTCGGCCGCAGCCTCCTCGGTGATCTCCCCGTTGCGATCAACCAACACTTCGCCAGTCTTGGGATGAACCACAGGCGCAGCCACCATGCGCCCGAGCAGTCGCTCGGACATCTTCTGACCACCTACATCATCCGAGGATTTGATCCAGATGCCGCCCATCGTGCCACAGTCAAGAGCATTGATGATCACGTCCTGTGCCACGTCCACCAGACGGCGGGTCAGGTAGCCCGCGTCAGCCGTACGCATCGCCGTGTCGGCAAGGCCCTTGCGCGAGCCATGGGTGCTGATAAAGTACTCCAGCGCCGACAGCCCCTCGCGGAAGCTGCTGCGGATGGGCTGCTCGATGATGCGCCCCGACGGGTCGGACATCAAGCCGCGCATACCGGCCAACTGGGCAATCGGGTTAAACCCTCCCTTTGACGCACCCGACTTGGCCATGACGGCCACCGGGCCGGTCGGATCGAGCGCCGCCGACACGACTTTCGACACCCGTTCCTGGGTCTGAGACCACAACTCGACCACGCGCGTGTACTGCTCATCCTCGGTCAGCAGGCCACGGCGATACTGCCGCTCCACCTCGGCCACAAACTGTTCCGTCTCTGAGATAATTTCTTTCTTCTCGGAGGGAATGACCAAGTCCGAGATGGCAATGGTCACACCAGAACGAGTGGCATACTCGAATCCAATGTCCTTGATGTGGTCTACCACCTCGGTCGTCACCTCACCACCCAACTGGCGATAACAAACCCCGACCAAGTCCTGGAGCGCGCCCTTGTCCAAAACGCAGTTGATGAAACGCAGTTCATCAGGCAGAACGCGATTAAATATACAGCGCCCTACAGTGGTCTCGATGGGCTTCTTGGGCTGAGGTCTGTCCTCATATATGTGCGCCACGACGATAGGCGTGTGCAGGTCGACGTGCCCCAGCGAGTATGCCAACTCCACCTCGTCCAGATCAACGAACGGCTTGCGCTCTTTCTCAGCGCGAGCCGGATCCTCCATCGTCAGGTAATAGACCCCCAGGCACATGTCCTTCGTCGGTCCCACGATGGGTTGCCCGTCTGCCGGCTTGAGCAAGTTGTGCGACGCCAGCATCAGTCTGCGGGACTCCTCGACGGCCTTCCGCGAGAGAGGCACGTGCACCGCCATCTGGTCGCCGTCAAAGTCCGCGTTGAAGGCTGCGCAGACCAATGGGTGAATATGGATCGCCTTGCCCTCCACCAGCACCGGCTCGAAGGCCTGGACGCCCAGCCGGTGCAGAGTGGGCGCGCGGTTGAGCAGCACCGGGCGGTCCTTGATCACCTCCTCCAGCACCTCCCACACCTCGGGCCGCTCGCGCTCGATGATGCGCTTGGCCGCCTTGACGTTGCTGGCATAGTTGTACTCCACCAGTTTGCTGATGACGAAGGGACGGTAAAGCTCCAGCGCCATGGTCTTGGGCAGACCGCACTGGTGCAGCTTCAAACGAGGACCAATGACGATGACAGAGCGTCCAGAGTAATCGACACGCTTACCCAGCAGATTGCGGCGAAAGCGCCCTTTCTTGCCCTTCAGCATGTCGCTCAGCGACTTGAGCTCGCGACGACCGCGACGGGAAAGCGCCTTGCCGCGTTGGCTGTTGTCGATCAAACTATCCACCGCCTCCTGGAGCATGCGTTTCTCGTTGCGCACGATCACATCGGGTGCCCCCAACTCCAGCAAGCGCTTGAGGCGATTGTTGCGGTTGATCACCCGGCGATAAAGGTCGTTCAAGTCAGAGGTGGCAAAGCGCCCGCCATCAAGCTGCACCATCGGGCGCAACTGGGGCGGAATCACCGGCAAAACGGTCAGCACCATCCACTCGGGCCGATTGCCACTCTTGCACAGCGCATCGGTGACACGCAGCCGCTTGATCGCCTGCTTGCGCCGCTGCTTCGACGTACCGTGACGAACCTCACGCCACAACTCCTCGGCCAGCTTGTCCAGGTTTATCTCGTACAGGATCTCGTAGAACGCCTCTGCGCCCATACCGGCCTTAAAGACCTGTCCCCACTTACTCTTCAACTCCCGCAGGCGAGGCTCGCCAAGGAACTGAAGCTGGGCCAGCCCCAACAGTTCCTCCCGATCGGCTCTGACCCTGGCCTGCAGACTGGCGATATCGTTGCCCAACTGCTCCTTGATATGATCAATCTCGCCGTCCGTCGCCTCGCGCCAGTTATCGAGATCGACCTTTGGAGGAGCTGTCTGATCATCCTGCCGTGCTCGTACCTCCTCCTCCAATTGACTGAGGTGATCCTGCACCGTCTGATTGAGCAAGGTCAGGTGCTCACGCCCAACGGTGACGCCTTTATCAGCGATCGTGGTGCTCGTGGGCTTGAAAACGAGAGGAGCACGGATCGTCTTGCCCTGGCGCTCCTCTATCTTCTTCTGCAGCGCCTGGGCTTCCTTCATCACCTGCTCGGTATCACTGGCTAGCTCCTCATCCAGCTTACCGCGGACGGCCTCGATCTTTTCCTGGATCCGGCCCTCCTCTTCGGCCAGCCGCTGCTTAAGCGCCTCGATACCCTCCTGAGCTACAGCCTCCAATTGCTGCTGCTCCTCCTCGAGTTCGGCATCTAGCCGCTTGAGCGCCTTCTGACGCGCCTCCTCGTCCACGCCGATGATGACGTATTGGGCAAAGTAGAGCACGCGGTCCATGTCGCGCTTGGAGATACCGAGCAGGATAGCGAGATTTGGGACGCGCCGGGTATACCAAAGGTGGGCAACGGGGGCCGCTAACTCGATGTGCCCCATGCGCTCGCGCCGCACCGAGGAGCGCGTCACCTCGACGCCGCACTTGTCGCAGATGATGCCACGATAGCGGACGTTCTTGTATTTGCCGCAATAGCACTGCCAGTCCTTGGTGGGGCCAAAGATGGCTTCGCAGAAAAGGCCATCCTTTTCAGGGCGCAGGCGGCGGTAGTTGATGGTCTCTGGCTTGGTGACCTCGCCGTACGACCAGGAGCGAATTTGTTCAGGCGATGCCAGACTGATTCGCAGCGAACGGAAATCTTGTGCCTCTAGGACTTGTTCTTCGCGACCGTTCATATTCTCCCTATCCTGAAGATTTCCTTCTGGAGCTTGCGCCCAGGCTTTCAAATACGCGAAAGAAGCGCGTGAGACTCGTCGCTCAGCGCTTCGGAGAATGGCTTCAGCTCCCTAGTTGGATAGCCACATTATACCGACTTCTAATGTTTTGTCAAGTAAAACTTCACGCCAATCTACTAAAACATTCACTGCAATTTTAATTGCGAGTATAAGATATGTGATGAATATATATTGCCACACCTCGTAACTCCTTCACGGCCTGTTGCGCGACGTCGGGATTGGGCGTAAAATAGCGCACAAGGAGACCAAATGAACCAACACTTACTTCCCTGGCCGAAAGCCCTTCTCGCCGCCAATGGCTCTTTCACCCTCAACACAGACGCCACCATCGCCATCCCGGCCCAAGCAGACGACGCCGCCTTTTTCGCCGCCCGCCAGCTTCAAAACGAAATCCTCCAGGCGACCCGTCTAGAGTTACCCATCATCAAATCCCTCACCCCACCCGAGCATGCGATCCTGCTAGTCTGCGGTCCAGGACAGGCAACAGCCTGCGGCATCGAGCCGGAGCGACCTCAGGCACCTGCTGCTGCCATCGACCAGGCGTACAGCCTCACCGTCGTGCCAGAGCGCATCACCCTCTACGCCGACACACCCACCGGCCTGTTCTACGCCGTCCAGACGCTGCGTCAACTTGTGCGTCTGCACGCCACGGAGGTGCCCGCAGTGACCATCCGCGACTGGCCCGCGCTGCCCTACCGCGGTCTCATGATCGATATCTCTCGCCGCAAAGTCCCTACACCCGAAACGCTGCAAGAACTCGTCGCCGAGATCAGCCACTACAAGATCAACGTCCTCCAGCTATACACCGAACACACCTTTCAGTTCCCCCGCCACCCAAAGATCGGCGCCGGGTGCGGCTCTCTCAGCAGCCAGGACATCCTGGAACTGGACGTTTTCTGCCGCGCCCATCACGTCGAATTGATGCCCAACCTGCAATCCTTCGGCCATGCGCGCAACATTCTCCTCATCCCGGAATACCGCCATCTAGCCGAGACAGATCTACTGTGGACGTTGAGCCCAGCCCTTGAAGAAACCTACACCCTGCTGGACGAACTCTACGGCGACATGCTCCCTGCCTTCACCTCCACCACTCTCAACGCAAACTGCGACGAGACCTGGGATCTTGGCAAGGGGACCAGCAAAGCTCTAGCCGAGAAACTTGGCACAGGGCGCGTCTACCTCAACCACATTCTGCGTCTGCGAGAACTGGCCGCCCGCTACGGCCGCCGCATCCAAATCTGGGGCGACATCCTTCTCAACCACCCCGATCTCATCAGCGAGGTGCCCGAGGATGTAACGCTGCTCGACTGGCATTACGAGGCTGCCGACGAATACCCCACGACCCGCACCTTCGGTGAATCGGGCCGCACCTTCTGGGTCTGTCCGGGCACGTCTTCCTGGAACTCGCTCTTCCCACGCCTTCACAATGCCAACGCCAACATCCGCAACCTCGTGCGGGATGGCGTAGCCGCCGGCGCTCAGGGCATGCTCAACACCGATTGGGGCGACTGCGGTCATCACCAATATCTGGGATTAAGCTGGTACGGCTACGTCTTTGGCGCAGCGCAAGGCTGGAGCGGCGGCACGACGACCGACGAGGATTTCGAGGGCGCTTTCGGCCCGCTCTTCTTCGGCCCGGCGCACGAGCAAATCCTGGGCGCGATTCACAAGCTCGCCAGCACCAACACCCTGCCGGGCATCCCCAAGGTCAACAGATCCAACACAGCGCTCGCCCTTTTCGATGATCCGCTGGCCGGCGAGACCATCGAATCCCTGCTGCCAGAGACGCCGGTCGAAATGCGCGCCCTGGCCGAAGAGGCCATCACCATCCTCGACGAGCTAGCCCTGGGCCATCGCCGGGAACTCACGCTGCTCGAGATGGCGTCCACGGCGCGTCTCACCGCCTATGCCGCCCGCAAGACCACACGCTCCCAGGAGATCCGCCGCGGACTACACACGCCCGGTCTAGACACCGACCGCATCCACCACTACATCCTGGCCCTCAAGACACTCGACGAGGAGCTGGAGCCTCTGCGGGCAGAGTTCGAGGCCCTGTGGCTATCCCGCGCACGCTACAGCGAGATACACGTGATATTGGGCCATTACGCCCGGCTGCGCGGCCGCTACCAGGCTGCCATCGAGTGGCTAAAGGCGCAACAACAGGCGCTTTTGAAGGGCGAACCAGACACCGATCTGAGCACTTATGACGCCAGCGACTACCACATTCTCTGGCAGACGTGGATGGATTGGTAGACCGGCAGAGAGGGGAAGCGCTCGCCACGTATATCCAGGCGACCACGACCGCCGAGACCGAGGCGGATGCCCAAACGATGCACCGCGATGTTTCACGTGAAACATCGACCTGCAATTCTGCACGGCGCAATTGCGAAATCGACCGTCGCTCGCCGCACCTGCGAAACATTCCGCGCCCAGCGAACGACATAGCGAGTGAGTTTATGTCCGGTTCAGCCCGGCATATGCCTCGAAAATAGCCACTCCCCCCACCTAGCCTCCCCCACCACGGGGGGGGAGGGAC
>CAZWPV010000116.1:0-7784 GCA_964635485.1 uncultured Anaerolineales bacterium | reverse complement strand
AAAGATGTTGGTCGGGGTATCGTAAAGCACCTGCGGGGTATCGACCTGCTGCAAGATACCGTTGTTCATCACCGCGATGCGGGTGCCCATCGTCATAGCCTCCACCTGGTCGTGGGTCACGTAGATGAAGGTCGTCCCCAGTCGCTGGTGAAGCTTGCTGATCTCGGCACGGGCACTCACGCGCAACTTGGCATCCAGGTTAGAGAGCGGCTCGTCCATCAGGAACACCTGCGGCTCACGCACGATGGCGCGACCCACCGCCACGCGCTGCCGCTGACCACCGGATAGCTGCTTGGGCTTGCGGTCCAGCAACTCTTCGATGTGGAGCATATTGGCCGCCTCGTGCACCCGGCGCTCAATCTCCTTCTTGGGGGTCTTGCGCAGCTTGAGGCCAAAGGCCATATTGTCGTAGACCGACATGTGAGGGTACAGCGCGTAGGATTGGAAAACCATCGCAATGTCCCGATCCTTGGGCGGCACATCGTTGACCAGCCGATCGCCGATATAGATATCGCCCTGGGTGATCTCCTCCAGACCAGCCAGCAGGCGCAGAGAGGTCGTCTTGCCACAACCTGAAGGGCCTACAAAGACCAGGAACTCTTTGTCGGGGATCTCGATATCGAGGTCGTTGACCGCGACGACATCGCCGAACGTCTTTGTCACGTGCTCATACGTTACTTGTGCCATTTGAATTTACTCCTTTCAATTTGATCTGATGTGAATTGTTATCACCAATTGACAGTTCGCAAATCAGTTCTCGTGTCTCTCTACGACAAAACAACTCGTACACCCGTCTCGCTCAAGTCCCACAAAAACGACGATGGGGCCTCGCGGGCGGTGACGACGACGTCGGCCTCCGAGACCGGCGCGATATACGCAGCCGCCACGCGCCCCACCCGTTCAACTGGCACCAGGACAACAACCTCAGAACCGATTTCCAGCAGCGCTTGCGCTATCTCGGCCTGCGCGAGACTGTCATCGGTCAACCCGTCCACTGCACTGATGCCGTCCAACTCCAGAATCACACGATCGGCCCGCAGACTGGAAAGCGCAGCACGGGCTAGCCGCCCCCCCAATCCCCGATCACCGCCTTCCACCTGGCCACCGGTGACGATCAACGTGTGCGGCGTGTTGGCAGCGATCCAATGGGCTACGTCGAGCCCATTTGTGACGATGGTAAGCTGCGAAAGTTCACCCAGACAGCGCGCCACCTCCAACGGAAGCCGGCCCGGTCCCAGAAAGATGGTTTCACCTTTGCCGACCATCTTGGCAGCAGCCCGGCCAATGCGCGCCTCCTGCGTCGTGCTCGAAGCGTCTGTACGCCCCGAAGCCCCCTCGATAGGCAGCGCACCGCCGTGCACGCGCCGCAGCCTCTCTTGGCTCTCTAGCGTTTGCAAATCCCGCCGAATGGTCGAGACATCTACGCCGAAGCGTGCTGCCAATTCCGCGACGCGCACGGCCCCTCGTCGCGCTACCATCTCGGCGATGGTAGCGCGCCTTTCAGCCGCCAGAGTAGGCAACGCGCGTTCACTCACGCTCGCCATTTTACCACATTCCGCACGATTCGTCAACAGAATAATGCACGCTTTTGCACGATTCGCGGCGGAGGCGCGCACCTGCGCGCACTTCTCGCCAGGTGGCCGGCGAAATCCACCAGCCCCCCACGACCGTTGCCCTCTTGAGAAGGAAGCGCGACATATTTGCCCCCACAGCAGCTTGTGCTAGAATTTACACAGGCCCCAACGCGAGAGCTCGGAACAGGCGCGCTCAAATGCCAGAAAATAAACAAGCTTTCCCCGCCCAAATCCGCTTCAGCCCAAGCCTCAAACTTTGGCAGGCGATAGCTCGTGCCCTCGGCGTAGTCGTCGCCAGCGTCACCTTCGTCCTCCTGGGCGATGCAGTGAATGCAACCGGCTCGCTTGCCCCGCTGGCCATCCTGTTGACTGCACTGTTGATGCTGCTCAACAGCCTCGGTTACGCCGAGTTGGCCGTGGGTGCATCTCACCCAGGCGGAGCCTACACCCTGGTCCACGGCGGTATGGGGGGTAACAGCCTGGCCTTTCTCACCGGGTGGGCACTGGCACTCTCCGGTCTTGGGCTGTGCAGCCTGCTGGCCCAAGGGGCGGCGCGTCACCTGAGCCTACTTCTATCCACCCTACTTGATGTGACCGTGCCCGCCAACCTGCTGGCGATGGGCCTGCTGGCTCTAGCCGTGTTGGAAAGCAGCCTGGGAACATGGCGCAGGCGACGGCTGCTCTTCACTCTCCCGATGATAATTCTGCTGGTAGCGCTGGCCGTGACTGCGACGCCTCGCCTCCCGGCAGCCACTTACACGGCAACGTACTCCCAGCCAGGCCCGGCGGTAGCATTGTTCCTGGCCGCGTTCATAGGCCTGGAAATCGTCTCCAGCCAACAGCGAGAAATTCACCGCCGGGCCACCAACCTGCCCCGCGCTCTCTTGCTCACCTCAGCGCTAGCAGCAGTGGTTGGAATAGGACTGGCCGCCGCGGCCGGGCCTCATGCAACGCAAGTAACCGGCGCCCCGCTGGCCCCCCTCGGAAAGGCTATCGCCGGGACACCGGGACACGCGACCGTGCTGGTCGTAGGGACCATCGTGCTGCTGCTCTCCCTGACACGGGTACTGAGGATGACAGTCCGCCATCTATACACGATGAGCCAGGATGGCTTTTGGCCAACGTGGCTGTGCCAAACCAACCCTGGACGCGGAATTCCCATACGCATCATCCTCCTGATTGGCCTGCTGGCTATGCCGAGCGTTTGGCTGCCCACCGGGCTTCTGAGCCAAGTGAGCGGACTGCTCTACCTGCTGGTCCTGATGGCGGTCAACCTGACGCTCGCCCGACGTCCCCGTCAAACCACGCCATCAACCTTCGTGCTTCCCTTTCACCCCTGGGTGCCTGCGCTGACGCTGGCGGTAGACGCGCTGGTGATCCCGCTGTGGGGATTGGTGCCCTCCATCTGCACAATCGGCTGCCTGGCCGCAGGAATCGCGATCTACCTGCTTTACGGGCGGAGTCGCCACATCGAGGCCCAGGAAGGCATCACCGTCTTCGGCCCTCCGAAAGACGAGCAGGCGCAAGACTCCTTCCGCGTGCTCGTGCCTGTCACCAATCCAGCCACTGCATCGGCGCTGCTGCGCATGGCCGGACGACTGGCTCAATTTCAGGAAGGAAATACACTGGCTCTACGGGTCGTGACCGTCCCCGAGCCAATGCCGCTAGAATTAGGGCGCCGCCAGGCAGAGGCCGGACGAACGATTCTGGAAAAGGCCCTGGAGATCGCCAACGAGGAAAAGCTGCCGATTCAGACGATGACGCGCATAGCCCGCAGCGTAGCTCAGGGTATTCTGGACACCGCCACCGAGGAAAACGTAGACTTGATCGTCCTGGAATGGAAAGGGCCGGCGCACTCGCGGGGCGCCTCCCTGGGGCAAGTCACGGACGCTGTCCTGCAGGATGCCCCCTGTGATGTCTTGGTCGTACGCGGGGAGCACGTCAACCGAATAGAAAAGATTCTGGTACCGATGGCCGGTGATCCCCACGCGCAAGCCGCAGCTCGGCTGGCCTCTCTGCTGATGAAAGCCTTACAAGCCGAGATGACGCTCCTATACGTCCAGTCGGAGCCAGCTACCACCAAGCAGATGGAGGAAAGCCAGCGTAGGATCGCCGAGATCCTGGAGGATCCATCGGTGCAACCGTCGCCAAAAGAGAAGGTGGTGATAGCTAAAAGCGTAGCGGAAGGCATCATCCAAGAAGCCAAAGAGTACGACCTCGTGTTACTAGGCATCTCCGAGGAGACCTTACTCGATCAGCTCGTCTTTGGCAGTATCCCACTCCAGGTAGCCGCACGCGTCCCCAAAACGGCTCTGGTTCAGGGCTATCAAGGAGTGACTAGAATCTGGACCCGTCGCCTCCTCCGCGCCTTGCGACGAACCCTGCCCGTTCTGCGCGCAGAGGAGCAGCGAGAGGTGCAGCAGGAACTGAGACGCGGCGCGCAGCCCGGCGTCAATTTCTTCGTGCTGACCGTCCTCTCCTGCCTCATCGCCGCCCTGGGGCTGCTGCTGAATAGCCCTGCCGTGGTCATCGGGGCAATGCTCGTAGCACCGCTGATGTCGCCCATAATGGCCCTATCGCTGGGCCTGGTGGTGGGCGACCTGCGCACGATCCGTTTCTCCATTGAATCGATTCTAAAAGGCGTTGCGCTGGCAGTGGTTATCGCCGCCTTCATCGGCCTGCTCTCTCCGCTAAAAACGATCACAGGGGAAATGCACGCCCGCGCCCAGCCCACCCTGCTAGATCTGATCGTAGCCTTGGTATCAGGAATGGCCGGGGCGTACGCGGTGGCCCGCAAAGAAGTCAGCGCCGCCCTTCCTGGTGTCGCCATCGCTGCTGCGCTCATGCCCCCCCTGGCCACGGTAGGATTGGGCCTCTCGCTGGGGAACGCCTGGGTAGCAGGCGGAGCCTTGCTGCTTTTCGCCGCCAACATCGCCGCCATCAGCCTGGCTGCAGGGGTTGTCTTTTTCCTGCTAGGCATCCGTCCTCAGATTTGGGGACCAGAGTCTCGGCGGCAACTCTGGAGATGGTTGGCGATTTTCTTGGTTGTGCTCTTGGTGATCGCCGTTCCGCTGGGGATCATCATGGTCGGCATCGTTCGAGAGGCCACTCAGGAGCGAATCATCGAGACGGTTTTGATCGAGAACCTGGCCACTGAAGAGGGCCAGCAACTGGTCGCATTGGAAATCACAGAGGAAGCGACGGCCCCGTTGATCGTGGCAACCATACGGTCACCCCATCTTCTTGACGAGGAGAGGGTAAGCGACTTGGCCCAAGCGGTGAGCGAGCGGTTAGGCCACCCGGTAAAACTGGAGGTAATCACGCTCCTGGTCATCCGCTCAGAATAAACGTGTGACGTAGCTTTTCATAGTGAGGGTACGATACGACCAGATCGAGCACGGAACGAGAAAAGGAATGCCGTTCCTCTGCTCCTTGAAAAGGAGAGCTGTGGAAGAAGAGAAAAAAGGGGCGCTGCTCCGTGAACTCGGCGTAAAGGAAGGACTGGCGATTGGCCTGGGCACGATGCTCGGCGCGGGCATCTTTGTGCTCTCCACCGTCGCTGCCGAACGAGCTGGCAGGGCAGCCGCCCTGTCTTACCTGATCACCGGGATGATATGCCTGCCTGTGTCCATGATCATCTCCGAGCTGGCGACCGGCATGCCTCGCGCTGGAGGAAGCTACACCTTTATCACCCAGGCGTTGGGCCCTCTAGCTGGCTCGGTCGTCGGTCCGGCCAACTGGCTGGGACTTACCTTCGCCAACGGCTTCTATCTCATCGCAACCGGCCAGTACATAGCGCTGTTTCTCCCCATCCCGCCCTGGGTAGGCGCCATCGCCGCCGGCCTGTTATTCACCTGGCTTAACTACCAGGGCGCCAAAATCTCCGGCAGCGTACAATCCCTGGTGGTCCTCCTACTGGTTGCGATCCTGACCCTCTTCATCGCCGTGGGAATACGCCAGACCGCCCCGATTTCGGGTGACTTGTTTGCCCCTCACGGCTGGGGCGCGGCGATAAGCGTGATCGGGCTGATTATCGTCTCCTTCACCGGCTTTGAAAAAATCTCCACCATTGCCGAAGAAATCAAGAACCCCAGCCGCAATCTACCCCGAGCGATTGTGGGATCAGTAGCCATCGCCACACTCCTCTACACCCTACTCCTCTTCGTGGCCACCGGCCTGGTGTCGCCGGCGGAGACCGATCCCCAGAAAGGCCTGCTCGTCGAGGCAGCCAGTCGCGCTGTCGGACCGGTCGGGGAAACAGTCATGCTGGTCGCCGCCCTGCTGGCGACTCTTTCCTCGGCCAACGCGGCGACCATGGCCTCGTCGCGCATCGGCTACGGAATGGGGCGAGATCGAACGCTTCCCGGCTGGTTCAACTACACCCACCAAAAGTTCAGCACCCCCTCCCATGCCATCTTGTTCGCCGGTGGCCTGGGAACGCTGCTGGCAATGACGGGACAGGCCGAGACGCTAGCCGAGATCTCCAGTGCCATGTTCCTGGTTTCCTATACCCTACTATGCGTCTCAGTCATCGTGATGCGCAGAGCTAAACCCAGTTGGTACCGCCCGGCGTTCCGCGCGCCGCTCTATCCGGCGCTGCCAATCGTCACCGGCCTCATCTGCCTGGGCGTCATCCTGACGATGGATACGCTCTCGCAGGTCGCAGGAGTCGGCCTGCTCGTGCTCAGCCTGCTGTGGTACGCTGTGTGGGTACGCAAGCAAGCCGTCGTGACTGGCGAGATCGGGCCACTTTGGGAGCGAGAGCGCCCCCTGGAAGGCGTGATCGAGGCGGCCGAAGCAGCCGTCCTGGGAGACAAGACCGAGATCACGCTCCCGTTGCTGGAAGATTCCGAGCCCGCCCCACTCCTCGAACTGGCCACAGCACTGGCCCTGGCCGACGAACAAACGATCGTCAACGTGCTGGACATCAAGGCGGTTCCCATGCAAACGCCCCTGGAACTGGCGCAGAGCTGGCTGGAGCAAGGTCAGGGAACACAGGAGTACATGCTGGCGCAGATGGCCGCCCAGGCAGCGATGAGAGGGGTGCCGGTGCGCACCCTGCGCCGCGCCGCCCACGACCTGGCATCGGGGATTCTTGCCGCAGTTGAGAGTCGCCCGGCGACAGGATTGGTGCTCATGAGCTGGCACAGAGACCTGGCAGCCGGCCAGGTCTCCGGCAGCATTGCCAAGCGCGTCCTGGAAGGCGCTCATTGCAACGTGGCCGTGCTTCGCACCCGGAAATTGAAGCGGATCAAGCACGTGTTGGTGCCCATCGGCGGTGGACCGCACGCGCGGCTGGGATTACACTTAGCCTCCCAGATCGCACAAGGGGACGAGGCAACCCTGGCCGTACTGCGGATTCTGCCCCCCCGCGAGGACCTGGACATAGAAACGGAGATTCGAGGGCTGCGGCACGTCATCGCAGACATACTGGGAGAGACCACTCCCAGCGCCAGGGCATGCGTCCGCGTCCACGAAGGCGTTATCGAGGGAATCCTACAAGAAGCGCAAGAAGGCGAATACGACCTGCTCGTCATCGGCGCTTCCGAGGAGTGGACGCTCAAAAACCTTCTCGTGGGCGCGGTGCCCGACGCGGTAGCCAACCGGGCGCCCTGTTCCGTCCTGATGGTGCGAAGATACGAACCGGCAGGCGTTTCCACCACCCGTCGCATCGTGAGCAGTTTGCGGGGCTGGAAGTAGGGAATACTTTCCCACCGCACTTCCATTGACGCCTACACCGCGTTCGGTTATAATAGTGCCGCTTTTAGCCTGGGGCGTCGCATTGGCAACACAATAGCAAGAAACTGACGCTAGCGCTATTACGCCTGTTGTAATGAATCATAAGCTCAACTAAACCAAGAAAAAAGGAGCAAATGCAATGACAGTAAAAGTAGGTATCAACGGTTTTGGCCGCATTGGCCGACAGGTGCTCAAGGCGATCAAGGAGAAATACGCGGACGAGTTCGACGTCGTCGCCGTTAACGACCTGTTCGCCCCTGAAGTCAACGCGCACTTGTTCAAGTACGACTCGAACTTTGGCAAGTACGATGGCACCGTCGAGGTAGATGGTGGGGATATCGTCGTGGACGGCGACACGATCAAGGTGTTCGCCGAGCGCGACCCGGCCAACTTGCCCTGGGGCGACCTGGGTGCGCAGGTCGTGATCGAGTCCACCGGCGTCTTTCGCGATGGCGCCAAGGCAGCGGCCCA
>CAZWPV010000115.1:0-7807 GCA_964635485.1 uncultured Anaerolineales bacterium | reverse complement strand
CCTGGTCGGCCGAGGCCAGGATCACGTTCTTGACCACCGGCGTGTGCGTGCGCGGTCCCTGGCCGTCGCCGGCGGTGGTGCCATCCATCACGGCAAAGATGCCGGGGTGCAGCTCCTTCTGAATCGCCAGCAGATCGACCAGCGTCTCGTGGATCCAAGAGTGCGTATAGTGCCGGTGGGTGTTGAGCAGCCCGCCGAAGGCGTTCTTCATCGCTCCGGTGGTGGTCGTGTAGATGTGGCACTTGGCCGTCGGCAGGTGGACGATATTCTTGCCGAAAAAGTAGTCGGGGATGTAGATACCCTTGGGATAGATCTTGTCCAGCACCAGCATCTCGGCCTTGGGCTCGTACTCGATCCACGTCATGTCCTCATCTTTGAAATTATACAGCACCGGGATGTCATAGTGCCGAAAGATCGGCACGTAGCCGTTCAAGTCCTCGCCCTTGAAGGTGTTGATGACCACCGTCTTGTTCTGCACGCACACCAGGTCCTGAAACCCGGCCTTGCGCAGGGCCAGGATTGATGCCTCCAGCTGCCACGGCGTCGTGTTGGCTGCGGGCATCGGATAGTGCCAGGAGATGTTGTCTTTCAGGATCGTGGTCGCGTTCGGGTCGAGCGCCTCTGCCATTCCGGCCAGGTCGCACAACCGCTGATAGTCCTCCAAAACCGTCTCCGGCTGCGTGCGCAGCACGGCTACTCTTGCTCTACTCGTCATCAAATTGCCCCCTGTAATAAGTTTCACACGCTACGCCGCCGTCCCGGCTTCTGCGTAGCCCAACTCCTCCGCCGTGATCAAGCGGCAAGCAGCCGCATTGGGATCTGCCAGACACGACAGATCGTCTTTGGGAGTAACGATCTGTCCCAAACGCCCGTCCACCATCTGGATGATGCGGTCGGCGTACTCCACCATGCGCAGGTCATGGGTCACCATGATGCCGGCGTTGCCTTGCTCGTGCACCAGATTGGCCAGCGTCTCCACCACCTGATAAGCGCGCTCCGTGTCGAGACTGGCGGTGGGCTCATCAGAAAGCATCAGCGCGGGCTGGTTGATCAACGAGCGCGCGATGGCCACGCGCTGCTGCTGCCCGCCCGAAAGCTGTCTCGGCAGCACGTTCAATCGCTCCTCAAGACCCAGCAGGACCAAGAGTTCCTTCGCCCGGGGCTTTCCGGCGGCGTTGTACTGCCCGTTCAGCCGCAGCAGCAGCTCGACGTTCTCCAAGGCCGTCAGGTAAGGAACCAAGTTATTGGCCTGGAAGGTAAAACCGATCTTGCGGCGGCGGAACTCGGCCCGCGCCGACTCTTTCATATCGAACAACTCCTCGCCGTCGATGGCGATGGTGCCCGAGGTGGGCTGCAGCAGCCCGGCCAGTATGGCCAGCATGGTGGTCTTGCCCGAACCACTGGGCCCCACCAGGGCCACGAACTCGCCCCGTTCCAGTGTGAACGAAACCCCATCCACGGCAGCGACCGTGCCGCTCCCCACCTGATACTGCTTGACGACCGATCGTGCCTCTAGCGCTATTGCCATTTCTCTCCCTCCTCCTAGCCCAACCCCAGGGCGATCAACGGCTCTACGCGCAGCGAGTAGCGAATAGAGACCAAGCCACCAATCGGGCCCATAAGCAGGATCGAGACGATCGCCGTCAGCGACGACCGGGGTTCAAAGATGATGGGAATGCCGGGCGGCATCAGTTGCGACAGGCCAAAGCTGGACAGGCCGCCGATCGCCACCCCCAGCAGCGTGGTGACAATAATCTGGATCAACACGGCCAAGGCCACGACCGAGTTGGGCGTGCCGATGGCCTTGAGCATCCCGATCTGGGGCACCTTCTGCAGCGTCTGAATCTGGAAGAAACCACCGATCACCAGCACGCCGATCAGCAGGGCGAACCCGTTCTGCGTGTTCAGGGTGCTCTGCTGCGCGGTGTAGCCCGGCGTATTCTCGTAAGCCGTCTTGCGATCCACCACCTCGACGCCATCGACTCGCTCCTGGATGCGCTGGCGCACCACCTCGACCTGCGACGGATCCTCCACCCTAACGGCCACCACGTTGCAAGCCGGATCCTCCGCCCCGGCACCCGGCCGCGCCTTGGCCCGGACCTCGTCCCAGGCGACGATGGGCACAAAGATGGAAGGGCGGATGGAATACTTGCGGCTTTCCGAGATTCCCACCACCTGGAGGATGTAGAACTCGTCCTCCCCGCCCTGCACCGTGCGAATAGTGATGGTGTCCCCGACCTTGGCTCCGACCACCAGGGCCACCGTCCGGTCGATGACCGTCTCCCTGCCACTCTTGCGGGCCAGCCCTGCGCCCTCGATCGACGGGGGCTCGCCGGGCTGGCCCAGAGCGACCCCGATGAGGGAGACATCCAGGCTGGGAGTGCCATCCACCACCACGGTGGCGCTGGAAAACCCGATCGGCCCCTCGTCCTGCACGCCCTCGACGCTGCGGATCGACGCGCGCGTATCGCAGCCGACGAGGCTGGCGGCGATCGAGAGCCGCGCCGTGTCCTGGTAGACGATCAACTCGCCGTTCAGCTTCTGCAAGTACTCGCGGTTCCCGGAGCCCAAACCCTCGCCCAGCGCGGCGATGAAGAGGATCAACAGGGTGATCAGAGCCACGACCAGGCCAAACAGCAGAAATCGCGACCGGTTGCGCCATATCTCTTTGAATGCCAGATGAAAAGCCGTAAACATCCGCCAATCCCCCCTAGGACGGTTCGTGGAACCAGGCCCCGACCGCCCCGAACTCACTCACCACCCGCGCGCCGGCGGCGTTGCCCGCCCGGCTCGCACCCAACAAGTCATTGTCCCGCAACATCGACGCGATAAAACCGGCGGCAAACGCATCCCCCGCCCCGGTCGTATCCACCACCTCGACGGGCGAGCCAGGGATGCGCTCGCTCAGCTCCTCGCTCTCGATCCAGCAGCCCTCAGCACCCAGCTTGAGGACAACGGTCCACACGCCGCGCAAGCGCAGCGCCCGGGCAGCCTTCACAGGGTCGTCCTCACCCGTCAGATGGACTGCTTCGCGGGCGTTGCAGAAGAGAAAATCGACATGCGGCAGACAGGGCCACAGGTCAGAAGGCTCACACTCGTTCCGCGAGATCGCCACGTCCACCGAGGTGAGCAAACCGGAACTCCGAGCTGCTGCCAGCTTTTCAGCCAGCCGCGCGCCGGACACCCCCGGAAGCACCAGAAAGCCGCCGACGTGCAAAAAGCGCGCACCCTCGACGGCCAGCGCAGGCACGTCGAGATCGTCCGCCGACAGCGTGGCGTTAGCGCCCGGAGTGTGGACGAAGCGCGGCTGGGCATCACTATCGACCAGGCCGACGCTGACCGCCGTCGGCACATCGGCGAGGCGGCGGACGAAGCGCGTGTCCAGGCCGGCGCGCTCCCAACATCGCTCGACGAGAAATGCCGCGTCATCTGTGCCGACGCGCACCACCAGCGCCGTCTCCACGCCAAGGGCGCACAGCCCGATGGCGACGTTCGAGCCACAGCCTCCCGGCGCGACGATGGCCCGCTCGAAGGGAATCGACTGGTAGCGCGGCACGTCGTCCACCGGGTAGCACAGAATATCCAACGTAACGTTTCCAAAGACGGCGGCGTCCACTACTCCTCCTCAATCATCGTGTCGTAGAACGTGACCGGTCGCCACGACCCTTGCGATATTCCTCGACGTCACATCTCCTCGTCTATCGTTTGGCAAGGACAGCATTATAACTCAACGGTGGCACTCACACAACCCCTTTACACTTTCCGCTCCAACCCCGGCAGCGCGTCGAGAACCGTCACGTAGCCCGATACGTCCAACCCTTCTTCCCACAGCAACTGATAAACCCGCCTGAGATATCGCGTCGCATCTTCCACAAACCGATCCATCTCCGGCTTTGTCAGGTAGATATCCGGCCGCTCGTTTAGCGCCCGATCCATTTTCTCACGATCCTGGTAAAAAGTCTTGATGTGATCAAGTTGCCGCCGCAACCCCTCAACGGGCATAAAGTCGAGGCCATAGTCGTCATCACATTCACAGTTCAAAAAGACTTTGTAGAAAAGCGAATCGGGATGCTCGTGCAAATAGACGAAATCGAGGCCGTACCAATCGCGCTTGACCTCCCAGATAAAGCGTCCGTCGGCCTCAAACTCGGCCTTGAACCGCTCCACGGTCGGGCGAGCGACCCAACGACTCCACAAGTTGTCGGTCACCAAGTGAAAGAAATACCCCATAAGCAGCGAGGCTTTTCGGCCAGGCCAGGATACAGGCAGCAGATACCGCCGGTAAAACTCCAGGTCGACGATCCGCCAGGCGTCATCCTCGGCAGGGACGATAAAATGAGACACCTCCTTGGGCGGTGTAAAGTTCTCCCACTTTTCGTCGGGAATGCCGGAATCGGGGGCGATGTTGCCCAATGCAAAGCTTGCTGCCTCCAACCCGTCAATCGTCTCCAACAGATTCTCCGCCAAACGCAGATGCGCTATCCAGGTAGCCATTCACTCGCCTTTCAAGTCTCGCGTAGTTACCTTCCGGCTTGATTCTACCCCGACCCGGCCAGGGATGCAAGTGACAGAGATGCCCCAGCTACCGGTTTTGCCCTAAACTCCAAATGATAGTAAAATTGAGACATCCGGTTGACGGGAGTAGACCTCATGAACCACATCGAAGGCAATTTCGAGGGCGTGCGGAACACCAACATCTATTACCAGGCCTGGCTTCCCGAGGGGAACGTAAAAGCCGTGCTGCTCGTCGTTCACGGGCTGGGTGAACACTGCGGGCGCTACATGAATGTGGTCAACCACTTTGTCCCGCTCGGCTATGCCGTATATGGGCTCGACCATATTGGCCATGGCAAGTCCGAAGGTGTGCGCGAATTCGTCGAGCGCTTTGAAGATTACACCAACACGCTCACGATTTACTACAACATGGTCAAAGGCTGGCAGATGGGCAAGCCTATCTTCCTGCTCGGTCACAGCATGGGCGGGTTGATTGCACCTTACTACCTGCTCGACCACCAAGCCGATTTCAGCGGCGCCGTCATCTCCGCGCCGCTCGTCAAAGTCAGCGATGACATTTCACAAGCGACCATTATCATGGGCAAGATCCTTTCGGCGCTGGCACCCAAGGTGGGATTGCTGCCGCTGGACGCCAATGGCATCTCGTGTGACCCGGAAGTGGTCAAGGCCTACGTCGATGACCCGCTGGTCTTTCACGGCAAAACGCCCGCACGGTTGGCAGCGGAATTGCTAAAGGCCATGCTGCGCGTCACGGCAGAGGTGGACAAGATCACACTGCCATTCATTGTTATACAGGGTCGTGAGGACAAACTCGTCGACCCTGGTGGGGCACAAATGCTCTACGAGAAGGCCAGCTCCAAAGACAAGACCATCAGAGTCTACGAAGGACTGCATCACGAGGTGTTCAACGAGCCAGAGCGCGCTCGTGTGCTCCAAGACGTGGAAACCTGGCTCGCCGCGCACGTGACGGCCGAGTAAGCGGGTGCGGCAGACCACTGGTTAATCCAGGTCAGAACCTGGAGGAAACAACCATGATCCCATCCGAGATTGTCACTCAAACATGGCAGAGAATGAGCCAGGTTCCTGTAGATCAGGCTCCAGAACTGGTTGAGCAGATGAAAGATGAGCAGCCGGTGGCCTTGAGTTTCCTGCTTCACTTGGAAGACCTGCCCTTCAACCAATATGAGCAGGAGTTGCTCTTCTACATCGGCATGGTTGTGTGGCAAATCATGAAGCAGAGTGAGCGACAGTTGTACAAGGTCACCGCCAAGAAGCTGAGGAAAGCGGAGAATCTGAACGTAGAGAGCCTGGAGCGGTTAGCTTCCAGCGGTGAGAACAAGCTCATAGAGTCTGCTCAAGTTCTTATCAGAACCCACGCCGAGCCTGAAGTGCTGCGTTACATCGTCGAAGCGATCATGGAAGAGGAAGAAGGGGAGCCAGGCTTTCAGGAAGCGAACAAGGGATGGGCATTCATCCATCTGAAGATATTGCTAGATGCGTTCGTCAGCAGCCTTGGGCCACGCCCACGTTTGGTGGCCTGAGGAAACGCTCCCGATGGAGGATTTCCAGTGAAAACAGCGCTATACTTAGCTCCCGCATTGGCTGTTGCAGTTTTCTTCTTGATCCGGGCCGAGTTCCTCGAGAAGCGACGGCAAGTCTACATCATCAAGCCGTCTTCCACGTTGATAGTCATCGTCGCGGCATTAGCATCGTTTCTGGAACCCACATGGAACTTGACGTACACGATCGGTGTGCTGGTAGGGTTGCTCTTTTCGCTGGGCGGCGACATCGCCTTGATGTTTACGGAAAGTCGGAAAGCCTTCCCGATAGGGTTGGGGTTATTTCTCGTAGCCCATATCGCCTACACGGTCGTCTTTGTGTTTCTGGGACGCTTTTCTGGGTGGGATATCCTTTCAACAGCAATTCTGCTGATCGCGGGCGTGGGTTTCTACGCGCTGATCAAGCCCAATCTGGGGCCGCTGAAGGGGCCGGTCATCGGATACATTGTGGTCATCTCTGTGATGGTGAGCCGGGCGCTCTCGACGTTGGCGAGTCCCGCTTTCAGCGACAAACAAGCTTTGATGGTTAGCACCGGTGCGGTGTTATTCTACCTTTCGGATGTGATTCTCGCGGCGAACCGATTTTGGAAGCCCTGGAGATACCACCACGCCAGCTTGGCGCTTTATTACAGCGGTCAATTCCTCATCGCGTTGGCTGCCAGCTACTTTGCGTGATCGAGGTCAACAGCATCAACAGAAAAGGGTCTGGCCAAAAATCGTGGGGAGGGTAGTTTCGGGGATAGAAAAGGATCGAACAATGAGCTTGATGAAGAAACTCGCCGCCCTCTTCGGCGGCAGCGGTGAGGGAGACATCCACCGGGAATACGTCCGCTGCACCCGCTGCGGGAAAAAGATCGCTGTGCGCGTAAACCTGAACAGTGAGTTGACGCCGCAATGTGCGCAAGGGTGTCTTTCGCAGCGGCAAGACCCGCTGCTTCCAGATGATCGAGGTGGAACTGTACTTTGACCAAGACCAACGATTACTCTCCCGATACATCACAGGGGGAGAATTCATCACCAAGGAGGAGTTCGAAGCGAAGGAGAATGGGTAGACTCCGCGAGCCCTGACACCCCTGAAGTCTGAGCACACCCCACGACACACCCCCTGTCTGCCTTGGCGCATGGGCAGAGTATGCTATAATAGCCCCTCTATACAGGCCAAGAGGAAAACGCCATCGAATGTCTATCACAAACCACCCACCCATCTACCTGACCGCCGAGGGAGTAAAAGATCTGCGGCGCGAGTTGGATCACCTGGTCAACGTGAAGCGACCTGCGCTGGCCGAGCGGCTGCACCACGCCATCCAGCAGGGAGATCTTTCGGAGAACGCCGACTATATCGCTGCCAAGGAGGAACAGGGGTTTCTCGAGGGGCGTATCCAGCAGATCGAGACCATGCTGCTGAGAGCCAAGATCATCGAGGAGAACGGCCCCACCGACAAGGTCAGCCTGGGAAACCGGGTCACCGTCATCGAAGATGGCACGGATTATGAAGAAGTCTTTCAGGTCGTGGGACCAGCCGAGGCACGCCCCGCAAACGGCAGAATATCCTACGAATCGCCATTGGGACAGGCGCTGATGGAGCACAAAGTGGGAGACAAAGTCACCACAGAGGCCCCAGGAGGCGAGATTGTCTTCAAAATCACCGGCATCCAGTGAGAGGCCACTCGACGCCTTACACACCGAAATGCGAGCCTGCCGCCGCTGCCTGGAGGCAGGCTTCTCCATTACCC
>CAZWPV010000114.1:0-7816 GCA_964635485.1 uncultured Anaerolineales bacterium | reverse complement strand
ACCGCCCGCCCGGCGGTCTCGTCCAGCACCGCAGCGACGATGCCGCCGTGGGCGACGCCGGGGTATCCTTGGTAGTTGTTCGATATGGTGAACTCGCTGTGTACCTGCTGGTTCTCTGGATCGTCATAAAAAGCCAGTTTCAACCCGAGCGGGTTTTGCAGGCCGCAGAGGAAGCACATTCGAGAGTTGGGTTGTTTGTGCATGTGCAGCGGTTGACTCATAGCTTTCCTTTGGAAGGGTCTGTCTCAGGCTATGTTAACTAGCCAACCTATGAGACCTATGGCAAAGTTGATTAGCCCTAGGAATATGGCCCCATAGAAAATGAAAAAGAAGCCGCCTCCTAGTTGGTTTGAAACAACATAAGTAACTATTGTGGCTACGAGCCCGCCGATAAACAAGGTTAACCCTCCTAGCGTCATTCTTTTGTAGAGTCGGCGTCTGCGTATTCTGTCATGTGCAAAGGCTGCTGGTGCCAATCCATCAACAAATTGCCTCACTGCTTCGCGTGGAAATCCTCTTTGCACCAATCTTTCTATGATCTCTTTTTGGCTTCGTCGGCTGACTAACTCTTGGGCCACGAGCTGGGTGAATCCTTCCAATGCTTTACGTTTCTCCGGTGGTAGTTCGGCGAGCGTTTGGGAATGATTCAGCCTGTTGGAGCCTTTTACGGAAGGGTGTGCTGGGGAGATGGTTCCTGTGGCGGTGAGTGTGGGAATCTCTTCGGCAACGGTTGAGCCGGTGCCGAGAACGGCTTGCACTAACGATGGCTTGACGTGCTGTGGTTGTGGCACCGGCTGTGTCTCGAGGGGGGATGGGGGGGCGGGGGGGAGGTGGGCTGCTGAATCCTTTTGCAAAGCGGCTATGCCGCGCTGCGCGCCCTCGTGGTCCGGGTTTATCGCCAGGACCTTGTGCAGGCACATCAGCTTGTCTTGGGCAGTCTCCATGGCACCGGATAGCCACAGCCAAGCCTGCTCGTTGCCGGGATCCTGCCGGATGGCTTGGCCAAGTAGCTGCCGTGCCTGGAGATTGTCACCACCCCTGAGTGCGGCGATACCTTGTTGCAATGGGTCGTCAGTCATTTTCCTCTCTCGCCGTGATTTTCAGGTGATCGAAAGCGCCCGCACCGGGCAGCGAGTGACGCACAGGCCGCAGCCATAGCACTTTTCCGGCGCGAGTTGTGCCTTGCCGTCCACCACGTGGATGGCGTCGTAGACGCAACTGGTTTCGCACAGGCCACAGCCGGTGCAGGCGTCCACATCCAGCTCTGGCGGCACGTGGGTAGTGCGGAACTCCCGCTCTTCCCAGCGCTGGACTGCCAGTCCTCGCACGTCCTCCGCCGATGCGTAGCCGTGCGCGTCCAGCCACTCGTCGATCTGGCGCGCGATCTTGCCATAGATCGAGGGTCCCTTGAGAATGGCGGCGGTGCACACGCCCACTGCAGAAGCACCCACCATGAAAAACTCGATGGCGTCTGTGCCCCTAGTTATACCCCCTACTCCGATGATTGGCAAGTCCACCGCGCGGGCGACGTCAAAGACGCAGCGCAGGGCCAGCGGTTTGAACGCCGGGCCGGAGAGCCAGCCGTAGCCTTCCTGGCTGCCCATCAGCATCTGCCCGGTCTCGATGTCCACGCCCAGGCACGGGCCGAAGGAGTTGACCGCCACGATGCCGTCGGCGCCGGCCTCGGCGGCGGCCTGGGCGGCGGTCGCCATATCGCGGAAGGGGCTCAGCTTGACGAACACCGGCACATCCACCGCGTCCTTCGCGGCGCGGATGGCGGCCATCATCGGCGCGGGATCGTCGCCGATGTAGTGGGTCGAGAGCTCCAGCGCGTCGGCAAAGGGCCGCACGCGGGGAGCCAGTTGGGCGATCTCCTCGGCGGTGTAGCCCAGGCTGACGATGAGGGGCACACCCGCTTCCCTGGCGACTGGGTACTCGCGCGCGATGAACTGCTCCACCGGCAGCTCCGACCACAGCTCGGTGTTCAGAAAACCGCCGGGAATGCTGGCCATGTTGGGCGTGGGCACCGTGGCAGGCTGCACCGAGACGGTCTTGGCCACGATGGCCCCGGCGCCCCCTTCGGTGCAGGCTTTCATCGCCTCGCCGTTCCATCCCGGCGGCCCGGCGGCAGGCATCACGGGGTTGGCGAAGGAGATGCCGGCGATTCTGGTTGATAGATCTGCCATGTAGGTGTCAACCGAGTCAGCCAGTGGCGATAAAGATCACAACGGCTATGCCGGCTATCGTGAAGACGATCCCGATGGCCAGCATACCCCATGCGCCACGAGTAGCCCCGGCCTCCAGCACAGCCTGGGCGGGTTTTTCGGGGTTGTAGTAAACGGTGACCTGCTGTCCAGCCCTGTACGCTAACTTGGCCTCGGCCCTGGCTTGGGAGATGTGCCACCGCCTGGCGCCGACGACGACCTGGTCGCTCGTGTATTGCTGACCGGCGACGGAGTACGTGTAGACGACTCGCGGGCTGTAACTTCTGGTAGTTCCGTCCTCGTCGCTCTCAACCTTCATCTCTACCGTCGCTACATTGACCTGTCCTTCGACAGACGGCCAGTCCCTACTCGCCTTGCTGGTGCGAAAATCGATGAAACCACGGACAAGCGCGAACAATCCAGCGCCGGCGAAAACCAGAGCGAAAATTAGACCGCACGTGTTGCCCATTTCAATATCTCCTTTCATTCGTCAAGGTTCTTGTGCTTCACGGGTTATTCCTGGACAAAGGGCCTCCCCAATCCTCCCGGCGATCTACCCCGGATCGTGCGGTCGATCCGCCGGGCCAGGCGTGGTGGCAGGAGGGCCAGCAACCTGTCTACGCCTTCACTGCTGATCAGCAGCAGGGCAAAGATCATCAGCGCGAAGGGAGCGGAGGAAAAGATCTGGGTGGGGACTTTGTTAAAGGCCGGATTCCGTTGCAGGATGCTGCCAAGCGCCTTGAGTAGGCCGAAAAAGTACGATCCTGCCGCCACCCGCCAGGGGTTCCATCCGCCAAAGATGACGATGGCCAGGGCGATCCAGCCGATGCCAAAGGTGTGGTGGTGGCTCCAGCCCAGCTTGACGTTGAGCGAGTAGGCAGCGCCGGCCAGCCCCACCAGCGCGCCGCCGGCGACGGTGTAGATATAGCGCATGCGATTGACGTTCACGCCGCGGGCAAAAGCCGATTCCGGCCGCTCGCCGATGCCCTGCAGTTTCAGGCCGGGCTGGGTGCGATAGATCCACCACCAGGCAGCGACGACGGAGAGCATGCTCAGGTAGACGATCAGGTTGTGGTCAAAGAGGATCGGCCCCAGGATGGGGATGTCCGAGAGGTAGGGGATGGGCGTGGGTGGGATCGAAGGACCGGGCTTGCGGACGATGGGATTGCCGAGAAAGTCGGCCAGGTCGGTGCACAGCATCGCCAGCACAAACCCGACGGCCACCTGCTCCTGGCGCAGGGTGATGCTGGCAAAGGCGATGATGAGGGCGATCAGCGCGCCTATTGCCATTGCCGCCAGGATGCCCAACGCTGCGCTGCCGGTGGTGAGCGCGACGGCAAAGCCTGTCATCGCCGAGAGGGCGATGGAGCCATCGAGCGAGAGGTTGATCACGCCGCCTTTTTCCGAGATGGTCTCGCCGATGGCGGCGATGACGACCGGCGCGGAGGCGGCGACGATGGTGGCCAGCGTCTGGATCAGAAAGTCGGTCTCCATCAGGCCGTCTCCTCGATGAGCGTGGCGCCTGCCTCGATGTCTCGGCGGGCCCGGCGCCGGGCCAGGAGCGCCCGCCAGCCGCTTACCAGCATCACGGCCAGCACCACCGAAGCGCGCAGCACGCCGGCGATGGAGGAATCGAGGTGTAGCTTCATCTCCAGGCGGGAGCTGCCGACCCCCACGGCGGCGAAGAACAGGGCAATCAGCGGCACCCACAGGGGGCGATAGCTGGCCAGCAGGGCGATCAGCAGGGCCAGGTACCCCTGCCCCCCGGCGATGTCGGGGATCATGCGCCCGTAGCGCGCGGAGCAGCGGATGGCCCCGGCCAGGCCGGCCAGCGCGCCGCAGGCGGCGAAGGCGGTCAGCAGGCGCGGCGTGGATGGGACTCCTAGGAGGAAAGCGGAGCGAAAGTTCTTGCCCAGCGCTTTGAGCTCCAATCCCCAGCGCGTTCCTCGCAGGAGAAAGTAGACCGCGGCCGCAGCCACCAGCGCCAGGATCACGGCCAGGGGCGCGACGCGTAGATTGCCCAGGGTGGGCATCCAGGCCGGGTCGGGGAAGGGATCGGTGCCGCTCATCGTCGCCCCGTCCTCGGGCTTCCACGGGTTAAAGATCAGCCAGATGGCCAGTCCTTGCGCGGCATAGTTCATCCCCAGGCCGCCAAATATCTCGTGCACCTTGCCATAGACCTTTAGCAGGCCGGCGATCACGCCCCACAGCGCGCCGCCCAGCATTCCAGCCAGCATCATCAGCGTCAGCAGGGGCACCTGCGGCCAGGGGACGCTGCGGGCCACCCACGTGGCAAAGATGGCGCCCAGGATGATCTGCCCTTCCACGCCGACGTTCCACTGCCCGGCGGTGAAGGTGATGCACATCCCCACGCCGCAGAGGATGAGGATCACGCAGGCGGAGACGACGTCGGCAATCTTGGCCGGGCTCTCGAACGCGCCTTCGACGATGTGCCTGTAGGCCTCCCACGGCGGCGCGCCGACGGCGACCAGGATCAGTGTGGTGAACAGGAGCGCCAACACGACCGAGGATGCGCTCAACAGGCTGTTTTTCAGCTTGGGTAGAAACTGTTTCATGTGTTACGCCTTCTCCTTGCCCGCGATCAGGTATCCCAGTTGCTCGACGGTGGTGTCGCAGGCCTGGAGCGGTTCCATCATCCTGCCGTTGTGAAAGACCGCGATGCGATCCGAGTATTCCAATAGTTCGTCCAGGTCGGCAGAGATAAAGACGATGGTGGTGCCTTCCTCGCGCCGGGCCAGCAGTTGTTGCCACACCCAGCGCGCCGATTCAACGTCCAGGCCGCGGGTGGGATGCTCCATCAATAGCAGCTGCAGTCCCGCCGGGAGCAGGGCCAGTTGCAGACGTTGCTGATTGCCGCCGGAGAGATCCTCCACGGGGCTTTCTGGGCGGCCGATGACGTTAAAGCGCTGGATGCGTTCCGATGCCTGGCTGCGGGCAGCGCCCCAGTCGATGAGGAAAGGACCGTCGCGCTCCGCCAGGGCAAAATGCTCGGTGAGCGTCAGGCCTCCGACCAACCCCTCCTCCAGCCGGCCGGCGGGGCTGTAGGCGACGCCAGCCCTCAGGAAGCGCCTGTAGGGCGCGTGCGCCAGGTTCTGGCCGCCCACCAGGATGCGGCCCGAGGTGGTGCGCTCCAGTCCCGCGCAGGCTCGCAGGAACAGCCGCTGGCCGCTGCCCTCCAGTCCGGCCAGGCCGACCACCTCGCCCTCCTGCACCGTGAGGCTTGCGCTCTCCACGGTGAGGCGATAGGAGGGGATGGTGATGCCCTCGACTTGCAGAACGACGTCCCCCGGCTTCACCACCGGGCACTCGGCCGGCGGCAGGCTGCGCCCGAACATCATCTCCACCAGCCGATCCACCGGGCAGGGCATTTCGGCCTCTCCGGTGACTTGGCCTTTTCTCAGAGCGGTTACCCGATCACAGAGTTCCTCCACCTCTTCCAGCTTGTGCGAGACAAAGACCACCGAGCGACCCTCCTCGTCGGCCAGGCGGCGCAGTGTGGCGAAGAGCTTTGTCTTTTGCGGGGCAGAGATGCCGGTGGTGGGTTCGTCCAGGATGACGACCTGTGCGCCCAGGGCCAGCAGGCGCAGAATCTCCAGTTGCTGCCGCTCGCCGATGGTCAGGCTGGCGACCTCGGCGTCGGGGTCAAGGTGGAACTGGAAGCGCGTGCCCAGTTTCCGTAGCACGGCCTGCCCCTTTTGCCGGTCGGGGAATAAGTGGTCAGCAAAGGCGAGCAGAAAATTGTCCAAAACCCGCATCTGAGGGAAATCCAGTGGGTCTTGGTGCAACATACCGATCCCGTGCTGGATGGCCTCGGCGGGGGAGGCGAATGAAACCGTCCGCCCATCGACCTTGATCGTCCCGCTATCCGGTGCCTGGTAGCCGGAGAGGCACTTCATCAGCGTGCTCTTTCCGGCGCCGTTTTCCCCCAGCAGGCCATGGATGGCGCCGGGCTCCAACGTCAAGGAGATGCCGTCGTTGGCGCGGACGGGACCAAAGTGCTTGTGGATGTCGACGAGTTCGACTTTCATGATGGATACAAGGTGCCTGGCACCTAAGAGGTGCCAGGCACCGGTGTGTCTGCTACTCGCTGGGGCCTTCCATGCCCTCCAGGAGTTGCTCCATGTACCAGATTTGCTCGTCCGTGGCTACTTCGCCGTCGGCCAGGAAGGTCGACCCATCCTGGTAGTTGAGCGGCCCGACGAAGAGTTCGATAGAGCCATCGGCCAGCCCGGCGATGAACGTATCCACACTGGCGCCCCACTCGTCGGTGAGAGCCGGGCCTTTCAGGAAGCCGATGGGGCTGGTGTCGCGGTTGTTGAGGTCAGTCCAGTCAGGCGCATCCCAGACGAACTGCGGCTCCCAGGTGCCGTCTTGCACTGCCTGGATGCGCTCCAGGTAGCCGGGGCCCCAGTTGAAGTAGGGCACGCCCAGGCAGACATCGGGGGCCTCGTCGCAGGCGTGCTCGTAGTCGTACGGAATGGCAAGGACGCGCTCGCCGCCGGCGGCCCGCTGGCCGGTGACCACCAACGCCTCGGTGGTGTCGATGCCAGAGATCAGCACGTCGGCGCCCTCGTTGATCAGGTCGTTGGATACCTCGGTGGGGTCGAGGGTCACGCCGGGGATGTTGAACCAGAAGCCGATCCAGGTGACGACAAAGCGCAGGTCGTCGGGGTCCTCGCCGCGATAGTTCTCGTAGCAGTACCGCGCGCCCAGGTAGACGGAGGAGGCCAGGCGGCGGGTCTCCTCGTTGATCAGCGGCCCCACGTACCCGATGGTGCCGCTCTCGGTTGCCATCGCGGCGGCGCAGCCGGCCATCATCTTGCCGTAGACCATCTTGCCCATGTAGTTATCCACGTTGGGCGGTGCGTCGCCGGTCAGGACGTGGTCGCCGGAGATGTGGATAAAGACCACGTCGGGGTATTTCTCGGCGGCCCGGTCGGTGTCCTCCTTAAAGTCGTCGGAGGTCGTGAAGATGACCTTGGCGCCCTCAGAGACCATGTCGTCCACGGCTTGCTCTAGGGTGGTCTCCGGCCGGTCGGCGGGGTTGAGTTTATCCAAGTAGACGAAGCGGCTGTTAGGGAGTTTCTCGGTGACGTACTCGGCGGCGGTGTAGTGGGCCTCGCTCCAGCCGTGGTCGTTGTACGGCCCTACCAGGATCACGCCAAAGACGAATTCCTCTGCTTCTTCAGCGGTGGGCTCCGGCTTTTCCTCGGCTGTAGGCTCCGGCTTTTCCTCCGCGGTAGGCTCTGGTTTTTCCTCCGCGGTGGGCTCTGGCTTTTCCTCGGCAGTGGGTTCTGGTGTCTCTGCCGGCGGACAGCAGGCTGCCAGCACCAGGACGAGGACCACCAGGATGCCCATCAGGCTCAGTAAACGCTTGGACATTTCTTGCCTCCTCTTGGGGTTTAGGGAATATGAGCTGGGGTAAAGCGTGAAGGTGTTTCGGCTGCGTGCATCACCTCCTTTTGAGTGGGTGTCACTTTGAGGTAGTCTCCTGCTTGAGTGTTGGTGACAGTGGCGAGCGCCCTGAGCGGAGCGAAGCGGAGTCGAAGGGCGCTCGCGAGGGCTTCTTCGACTGCATTTCACTGCGCTTC
>CAZWPV010000113.1:0-7829 GCA_964635485.1 uncultured Anaerolineales bacterium | reverse complement strand
GGGAGCTCGCCGGATCGTTAGAACCCCCGGCCTTTAGGCCTGGGGAGTCGTCAGGCATCCCCCTTCACGTTATACACCAAGTATAGTATAATCGCCCTCGCCTGTCGAGGAAACACCATGTCAAACCTTCGCATCGCGATGCTGAGTGTTCACACCTGCCCGCTGGCCACGCTGGGCGGCAAGGAAACGGGCGGGATGAACGTCTACGTGCGCGATCTGTCGCGCGAGCTGGCCAACCGCGGACACCGCGTAGACGTCTATACGCGCGCGCAGGACCCCAGCCTCCCGCGTATCAGCGGTAGACTGGGACAAAACGCCCGCGTGATCCACCTCTCCGCCGGCCCCGAGCATCCCTACAACAAGCACCTGGTCTACGACCACCTGCCAGAGTTCGTGGATGGCGTGCTGGCACAGGCGAAAACCGACGCCATCCGCTACGACGTGATCCACAGCCACTACTGGCTCTCCGGCGTCGTGGCGCGGGAACTGCACCAACTGTGGGGCACGCCCATCGCGCACATGTTTCACACGCTGGGTGAGATGAAGAACAGTGTGGCCCAACGGCCCGAAGAACGGGAGACGACCCGCCGCGTCGCCCTCGAAAAGGAAATCGTGCACTTTGTCGATGGTCTGGTCGCCGCCACATCCGTCGAGAAGGAGCAACTGGTGCAACTCTACAGCGCCGACCCAGACCACATCCACGTCATCTCCCCCGGTGTGGATACGGAGCGCTTTCACCCCATTCCAAAGACGCACGCCAAGGAATCGATCGGAATCTGCCCAGACCACCGCATCATCCTCTTCGTCGGACGCATCGAGCCGCTGAAGGGCATCGATAACCTGCTGCGCGCCATTTCCCACGTCGTCAAAAAGCCGCCAGAGTTGCGCGAGTGGCTGTGCGTCCCCATCATCGGCGGCAACCCCGACCGCATCCACGAGGACGATGAGATGGTGCGTCTCCAAGAGATGCGGGAGGAGCTGGGCATCGGCGACATCGTCACCTTCCTGGGAGCCAAGGATCAGGACATGCTGCAATACTACTACTCGGCGGCGGAGATGGTGGTGATGCCGTCCGACTATGAGAGCTTCGGGATGGTGGCACTGGAGGCGATGGCGTGCGGTACGCCGGTGATCGCCTCCGACGTGGGGGGTCTCTCCACTCTGGTGAAACACGGGCGCACGGGCTACCGCGTGCCCGCCCGCGACCCCAAGGCGCTGGCTGCCAAGATCGCGCGGCTGCTGACCGACGAGGGACTGCGCCGGCGCATCGGGCACCGCGCCGCTTGCTGGGCCGAGTCCTACGCCTGGCCCCGCATCGCCGACCAGATCGAATCACTATACGAACAGATGGCAGCCAATGGATGACCGACCCCAAGCCTTCGTACCCGAGGAAATCCGGCTTTACAACCGGATACTGGACTTCCTGGAAAACATCTGCCGCCGACAGGCAGACCCAGGAGCGGCAGCCCAGGAGAGCACACAGGAGGCATTAATTCTCAACCTGACAAAGGTCGCCAGCGACTGCCGCGCCATCCTGCTGCTCGCCCAATCCGGCTTTTACATCCAGGCGGGCATCCTCGCCCGGAGCACGACCGACGCCTGTAACCTGATGATGCACATCGACGTCGAGAGAGATAACGCCATACTGGCCGAGCGCTGGCTCGAGGGGCGGAAAGTGACCCACTGGATGCTCGTGGAGAGCCTGAGAAACACCCCCTTCGACATGGACGGGTATCGAGAGCTGCGCAAGCGGCTGGACGACCTGGTGCACGCCAACTACGACGGCCTCAAGCTATATCCCGTGCAACTGGCGGGGCCGGACACTTCGAGTGACGCCGTCCAAAGCCTGACCTTCTGGAAGAGCCTGATGGTCTTTTACCTGGTCACCAGCCTGCTCGCCGTCCAGCTGGTCGCGCCCAGCCTCGAAGACCGGGCTTACGATTACCTCTGCGAACTCATGCAGATGTACGGCCAGATGCTGCAAACGAGATCCGAAGCGGCATAGCCCCGGGGCCTCCTCACATCCCAATCACGGCCACTGAAAGCGCACGTCGTTGGGACTCCACCCCGCCCCAAAGTCGACGCCGCAGTCGTTCGTGTCGATGTTGGCCGGGACGCGCTCCAGTGTATCCTGCCAATCCACCAGCAGTGGATGCGGCGTGACGCCCGCATAGCTCCCATTGCCGTAGACGACCACGTCCACCGCGCGGTTGGCCGGATCGAGCAGCAACACCTCGTCGCCTGAATTGCCGAGGCCGAACTCTCCTGTGCCCCAATCGGGGTCCTCTTCCAGCTTGAGTATGCCGGGTCTGTTGCTATACATCTGGTAATCCACCGTCATGGAAGCAAGATTGCATTTGGTCGCGTCGCCCGCCACCACGATCACCTCGCCCGGTGCCATCTGCCGTGTCGGGAAGACGTACATCCCCTCGTAGTGGGTAGGTTTCCGCGCATCGCCGATCTTGTACCCGGTGAGCGTGATCGTTATCGCCGTCGGATTGTAGATCTCCACCCACTCGCAACTGCCCGAATAATCGACCTCCGAGATGAGCAGGTGATTGGCAGGCGGCGTATAGTTCTGCATCATCAGCGGCAGATAGATCGGCTGCGTCCAGCGCCAGTCCAGGTCGAACAGATCCTTCAGATAAACATAGGCCTCGTTCGACTGCACCTGGATGGCCATCTCCCGGTTGACCTTACTGGACCCCTCGCTGCCGTTGATGGAGCCGACGTGGACGTAGCCCGCCCCCTCCTCGTGCAGCCAGACCAGCACCATCTTGTTGTGAATGCCGTACAGCGTGGGATCGGCCAGGGCCGCCTGCAAATCCAGGCCCTCGTCGCGCGCAATCTGGTTGACGTAGGCCACCGTAGCCGTGTTGGGCGTGCCGAAATTGGGGCCGCCAAAGGTGCCCTTGTTGAGCAGGATGCGCACCTTGGCCCCATCGCGAGCCGCGTCGATGTACGCCTCCAGCCACAGGTTGGGGTCGTCGGCGGGGTTATCCCCCCAATCGACGTACTCGTACAACTGCTCCACGTAGACCTCGTCGCCCTCACCCGCCCGGCCCACCAACCCCAGCAGCGCGTCCGTTTGGCGCAGCGCCGCCTCCGGCGCGGTGAACAGCTCAAAGTCAAAGGCCCCGCCGACGGCCAGGGGCGCTGGAAAGTCGACGGGCGAGGTGGTAAAGTCGGTGACGGCCAGTTGAGGCGTGTAGGTGATGACCGGCGGGCCGTAGGTGCCCGTCAGCGCCGGACTCCAGCGCAGGACGTCGTTGTGATGCGCCGGGTCCAGGTCCAGGGCAAACACCTGCGAGGCGCGGGCGACCATCGACGGCGCGTTCGTCGCCAGCACCACGCCCCGCGATCCGTACGTGCCGTTCGACTTGTCATCGGAGGGGAAACCGCTGACCGTGAGGTTCTGCGACGTGACCAACACCCACTCGCCGTCCACGATGAGGTACTTGGCGTGGAGGTAGTCGTAGCGATTGAAAATGTGACTGTCGGTATCGTGGATCATGAACCAGCACTGCCCCCCGGCGGCTTCGATCTCGCGGCAGGCCCACAGCTCCTGCTGCCAATCGGACGAGTCCTTGCTCACCAGGGCCTGCTGGCCCTCCAGGAGCACGGTCACGCTGACCCCCTCCCGCGCCTTTTGCACCAGCGCGGTGACGATCTCCGAGTGGCGCAGGGAATAGACCTCGACAAAGATCACCCGCTGCGCCCGGGCGATGGTCTGCGACACCACGTCGAACGCGTTATCGGGCGCAATGCCGACGACGACGGTCGCCGGCTCGGTGGCCGTCAGCGGCCAGTAGAGCGGGTCGAGGTCCCAGCCGGGGTACAGCACTCGCCGCCCGTAGGCAGTGTCGCCGGTGTATTGAATCCAATCGGCGGCGGTGCCGGTATCGGCGACGGGCAGGCCGGTGGTCTCGTCGGGGATGCGGTAGATGATCTGGCCCGCCGCCCGGCCAACGCCGTAGGGCTGAACCGCCGGGCCGGACCAGCCGGTCGTCGTAATCACACCGGTCTCGTAAACCAGCGTATCCACGATCTCACTCCCGGCATCGCGCAGAACGACTTCATCCTGGTCAGCGCTAGTACCGTTGGAAAAGCCGGGCCAAGAATCCAAAGCAATCACGCCAGTAACAGTGTATCTCGCAAAATCGGGCAGGAAACCAAAAGAGGTGAAAAATCCGTTGCGTGATAGGCCAACCAGATGCGGTGTCCTGGGGAAAGCACCACGGAGGGCAATACCGCGCATGCGCCCCCTGAACCCTCATCGCACACTCGCCACCCCGCCAGATCAACCGTGTCCGTGCTGATATTGACCAACTGCACCGCCTCGTCTCGATCATACGCCTGGTAGCCATCGTACAGCACCGCCGAGATGAGCACCGGCGATTCGGCGTTCGGAGCGGCAGCCACCTGCGCCGCCCCGCCCAGTCCACTCACCACCGCCGCCACCATCAGCCCGCCCAGCAGGCAGGCCGCCGCCAGATACACCCTGCGCTTCACGCAAATCCCCTTTGAGCTACTCATACTCGACGTCCTCCCGTTCACCGGCGAGCTGCCGAACCCGCTGCCAAACTTTATCGTCCTGCCGGTACATCCCCAAAGCCTCGATGGCGGCATTGGCCACAGCCGGGGAGCCGTCGGCCAGCAGCGATAGCAGAAACGCTATCGCCTCCTCGTGACGCAACAGCGCGATGGCGACCAGCACAGTGCGCCGGAAATCAGGGTCGAGCACCTCCTCCCAAGCCGCCACGAGAAAACCGAGTGCCTCTTCGATCCGCGACTCGCCCAGGGCCATCGCTGCCGCCTCGCCGACAGCCAGGTCGTCACAGCGCAGAAAACCGGCGGCGAAGGGAAGTGACAGCTCCGGCGAGAGCCTGAGCAGAGCGTCGAAGCAGGCGAGCATGACCTGCGGGTCTTGGTCTCCACTGAGCGCCTTAAAGTGCAGCAGTGGCACGCCCGCATCTTGCTGGGCGTACGCAATCGCGCGCGCCGCGGCAATCCGTGCATCGGACTCTTGATCGGCCAGCAGATGCGCCAACTCGACCATCACGTGGGGATAGTTTGCCCGCACCAGGCCCAGGGCGCACACGCCGCGCAGATTGGCCGCCGTATCCTCCCTGCCGCCATAGGTCGGCTCCAACTGGACGTACCGAACGCCCTGCAGAAAAAGCTCCTCCTGAGTAGATCCGATTCGGTACAACGCCTCCGCTATCGCAGCTTTGGCCCGACACCCCTTGTCGGTCTTGAGGGGATCGATCATAAACCGCTCAAAGGCCCGCACCAGGTCGGACTCGAGTTGCGCAATCTCGGACTCTCCCACGATCCGCGCCGCCTCCGCCACCAGGTGGTTGCTCTTGTCGGCCAGGGCCTGGTGCAACGCTGCGATGGCCGCGTCTGTCGTGGGATTCGCGCGCAGCGCGTGCAAAGCGGCGAGCCTTTCCTCCAATGTGCGTTTCCCGGCCATCAGACCACCCGACCTCCTCTCACCCGCTCAAGCGATTTCCAATTCCTCGACCTCGGCGACCATATCCGCCTGGCGCTTGGCCTCCAGGGAGGCTTGACCGGGACGTGGGCGCGCCTTCTGTGCAAGGTAGACAGCGCCCAGCACCGCCGCCGGCAGCGCCACCGCCAGCCCCAGAAACCACCAGGGATCGAGGCGCGGCTCGGCCGAGAAGCGATCCAGGTTGAACAGAATGGCCGCCACAGAGATCCAGACGGTGAGAAATTTGGGGATGGCATCGCCGGAATGAATCATCTTCAGGCCAGGCACCCGTTTCTTTGTAGAGGGCCAAAATAGATTGCTCCCCATGTAACCCAACTGATCCTCCAACACGTGCCCGGCAAAACCCAACCCTGCCACCAGGCCGGCCCATAACCCCACATTCCAGCCAGCGAACAACCCCACCAACAAAAGCGTCGCCAGCCCTACCACAACGGCCAGCGTCAGGCTATGAGACCAGCGCCGATGCCAATCCAGGAAATGGACGTAGAGTTGATCCCCCTCACGCTCGAACCGAAAGGACGGCCCGCTAAAGATGTTGACCTTGTACTCGGAGCTATAGGTGTGCACCAACGGGACATCCAGCTTGCACCGCGCCCACCCCCCTCTATCCCCCCCCCGCCTGCGGGGAGGACGAAAGGGTAGGCTCCGTCCCGGGCAAGGGAACCTGCCCGGTGTTGACCAGCGGGCCAATGCGTACGACGACTTCTCCGTTCTCAGGATCAAAGCGAATCGCATACTCGCGCCACAGGTCAGCCCCGAGACGAATCGTATGCACCATGACGTTCTGCGATTTGCCTTCCTCATAGGCCTTGCGCATCGCGTTAGCCAGCCCGTCAGCAATCACCTCGGGATCGGGATCAGGGCCAGGATCTATCTCGATGCTGTAACGCTCAAAGTAGCGCCCAAATTTAAAGTCAAGTGTGTCAGGCAAAATCCCGCCAATGCCGCCCAGCATGGGTAAAAGAGAGCCCTGCGCGCCTGCCTGGGTGACCTCGGGAAAGAACGTCGCCAGCGCCACACCTGTGATGAAATGTGAGATGCCCTTCATGCGCCTCTCCCTACAGCACGATCTACCACCGCCATCAACCGGCCAGTATTGTACTCCGATAAGCAACCCAACGCAAACACACCCCACCCCGCCATCGACGACCCGCTGCTTCTTCAAGTTGGCATAGCCTATCAACTGTGCTACACTTCATTAGGCATGCGAAGTCGAAAGGAAAAACTTCCAATGAAAGCTCGAGGCCACATGAAGTGGAGTGCATATATCCCTATGGACCGCCGCCAGGCTATGACCAGGGACAAAGATCTACTAAATCGTGCAAGCGGAGCGGCTTTGATCGCTGATATCTCCGGCTTCACGTCCCTGACCGAGCTACTGGTGGAGGAACTTGGGCCCAGGCGCGGCGCGGAAGAGCTGACCAGGCAACTTAATACTGTCTACGATGCGCTGATCGCCGCAGTGCATCGCCACAAGGGCAGTGTCATCGGCTTCAGCGGGGATGCCGTTACGTGCTGGTTCGACACAGACGACGGGCTTCGAGCGACGGCCTGTGCGCTGGACATGCAGGAAGCGATGAACCGATTTGCAGAACTCGGCACTCTGAACGACACCCCTGTACCTCTGACCCTCAGGGTGGCGCTTGTCACAGGTCCAGTGCGCCGCTTTCTGGTCGGTGATCCACAGATACAAGTCATCGACGTTTTAGCCGGGGCGACGATGGACCGTCTGTCCAAGGCGGGGGAACAGGCCAAGGCCAGGGAGGTCATCATCGGATCGGAAGCAGCGATGCGCCTGGAAGGCAATGTGACAATCCAGGAATGGCGAGGAAACGCCGAGACCAATGAGCGTTTTGCGGTCGTGACCGGGTTGGCCTGCCAGGTGAGAACATCTCCCTGGCCTGCTGCTCCGGTACTGGCCGAGGAGCAAGTGCGCCCTTGGCTCCTCCTCCCAGTCTACCAAAAGCTCAGGTCCGGCCAGGGTCAGTTCCTGGCCGAGTTACGCCCGGTGGTCGCTCTCTTTCTGAAGTTCAGCGGGCTGGACTATGATCAAGACGACAGTGCTGGCGAAAGGCTGGACGCGTACATTCGGTGGGTACAGCAGGTGCTGGCTCGCTACGAAGGCTTCCTGGTCCAGTTGACCACAGGAGACAAGGGCAGTTATCTATATGCTGCCTTTGGAGCTCCCGTGGCTCACGATGACGACGCCGTCCGAGCCGTGGCAGCTGCCGTCGAACTGCGTTCACCGCCACCAGCGTTGGACTTTATTGACAGCGTACAGATCGGCATCAGTCAGGGCCGCATGTGGACCGGT
>CAZWPV010000112.1:4964-7836 GCA_964635485.1 uncultured Anaerolineales bacterium | reverse complement strand
TCGCATTTCACTTGCCAGGCCAAAGCCGACGAGTGTGGCGGTTTCTCCCAGGGTTGTGTCAAGTGCGTGTGGGAGGGTGGGCGGGGTGAAGGTGTGGGGCGGGGCGGTGACGTGGATGGAAGATGGAAGATTTGTAGATTGGTACGTTGGAGATAGGGCGATCTGCCACGAGTAGTCGCCGCTGTCGAGATCGGCGGGGAGGTGGAAGAGATGCTGGCCGCGCCACACGTCGCCGGGTTGCCAGGAGGTCGTGGGGTACCAAGCGGCTGTGGGCGAAAGGTCGTATTCGGCGGCGGGCGAGCCGTTGGCCGAGACGAGTGTCAGGCGGAAGGTCGCGTCCTCAGTCATTCGTTCATCGGCCTGCCACAGGGTGGTGAGAAACACGGAATCGCCGGTCGCAGCCTGGTCGGTGTTGAAATCGGCCAGCAGCAGGGTCAGGTCTCCCAGTTGCAGATCAAGCCTGTCGCGTTCGGGCAATTCCATTGGGTGGCGTGGCCGGGTCAGGGTGACATGCCCCAGCGTCAGCTCAGGTGCGGCGGGCTGGCCCTGTTCGTTCAGCACCGAAAGAGGGGCCAGCGTGTCTCTGTTAAAGACGGTCAGCACGACGTCGTAGGTGCCGGGCGGCGTGCCGGGCAGAGACTCGATCTCGTGACTATCCAGCGCATAGATGCCGGGCGACCAGATGGTCGTGTAGGGATAGCTGGCATAGCCGCGCGGACGGAAGGTATCCTGGTAGCTCCAACGCAGCCCGTCAGGCCCGATCAGGTGGATGACAGCCTGGTAGCGCGCGCCGGGTTGGGCGTATGCGGTCAGATACGGATCGACGCGCAGCGTGCCGTCCGCAGGGATGGTCTCGCGGTCCTGGTCGTAGCCGATGAGGAGCATACCATCGGCGTAGCGCCGGTTCAGCAGGTGCTGGACGCCGGGCAGGGTGGCATCGGGGCGCAGACCGGGGCGGCGAAAGATGGTGTCGGTCTGGTCGACGACGGCGAGTTTGAAGGCGAGCAAGGCCAAGGCGGAAATGACAAATGGCAAATAGCAAATAGCAAATGAAAAACCCGGTCTTTTTTCAGCCATTTGATATTCGATATTTGATATTTGCGCATAGCGAATTGTGGTGATGATGAGAATGACTAGGCTAAGGATTGAGATGACATCAAAAACAAGGCGCAGTGGCGTTTCGCCAAAGCGGACGATGATAATGTGCTGACCGGCGGGTACGTCGAAGGAGATCAGGCCTTCAGGATCGGTGGGCGTGATAGCGGTGGGTTGGTCATCGACAGTGACGCGCCAACCGGGGAAGTAGAAGGCCAGGTAGTGGGCGCGGAACGGGATTGGAGTTTCGACGACGACGCGAGCACGGTTGGGACCGTAGTCGGCCTCGATAACGGAGGCACCCTCGGGCAAGAAGGTTTCATCAAAGCGGGCGACCGTTTCGCCTGCGGCGTATTGCGCCTCCAGCGGCGATCCCTTGGGTTTTTGCCTGACCCCGGTGGGAAAGTAGGAGCCCGTGGGGTCGGCGCCGACCATGCCCCCGGGTCGGTGTTCGTAGGCGAAGAGGTTCTCGATGGTGGGATAGGGTTCGCTTGTGCAGTAGCCAGCGGGTGGGTAGGTGTTCGGGAAGGCGGCGAGGATGAGGAGGAGGCAGGAAGCAAGAGGCAGGGCGTAAGACGCAAGACGCAAGACGCAAGTGGCGGGTGGCGAGCTGGGTTTGTATTTGGGGCGATTGGCAAAAGCGGCAGAGGCCAGGATGGCGACGGAGAGGGCGGCGCGGCCGACAAAGCGCCACGGGAATTGGACGAAGGGGATGAGAAGCAGATTCTCCCACAGCCAGAGTGACGCGCCGGTGCTCATCCAGACCATCGCCACTGCAGCGAAGGCGAAAAAGACGAGCGTGGCCTTTCGCTCGCGGTCGCGGCAGTGACTCCGCCCTGAGCCCGTCGAAGGGCCTGCCCTGAGCACAGTCGAAGGGCCTGCCCTGAGCACAGTCGAAGGGACGAGGCCGACGGCGAGCCCAATCGCGGCCAGAGCGGCGGGCACCAGGCCCAGGTGAATCAACATCGGCGGGTTCAGCAGCGAGGTGTCCACCGGCTTGGGTGGAGCCAAGATCTCGGCCAGGCCGAGAAAGTTGTAATGAAAGTCGTTGTTGCGGTTGCTGTGGGAGGCGTGGAGCTGAACATATCCCTTTTCCAATATGGCCGGGGCCCAGAAAAAGGCGGTCAAACCCAGCGCGAGGGCGAGCGCGCCGCCCGTCGCTATCCAGTGCCCCTCCCGGCGGTAGACCAGCCACAGTACAAGCAGGTAGGCGATGAGGAGCGGGGTGAAGAGCAGGCTGGAGATGTTGTGGGTCAGGGTGAGGGTGGCCAGGGAGCCGACGCTAACGAGGAACCAACGTCGGCGGCCGGTCAGCGCCAGGCGGCGAAAGGCCCACAGGATGAGGGGCAGCAGCGCCAGCGCCAGGGATTCGGGGGCGTTGCCGCGCGTCAGGGCGTCGAGGAATTGGTAGGGGGCGTAGGCGTAGGCGACGGCGGCGACCAGCCCGGCTCGAGGGCCGAACAGGTCGCGGGCCAGCAGGTAGGCGGTGATGGCGGAGCCGACGATGCTGACGACGTAGACGAGCTTCAAGGCCGTGGGGAGCGCCACGCCGGCCACGAAGAGCGCCAGCGGCAGGTAATACGGCACCGGTTCGCGGTAGTTGAAGAAGGGGAAGCCGTAGCCGAAGGCCAGGTCGGGGAGGTAGCGGGTGAACAGGATGCCGTCCTTTAGAGCCTGGCGCATGGCGACGACGCGGTAGTAGTGGAGGCCGCCGTCGTGGGTACAGGGGATTTCGGCGCGGAGCAGGGGCGCGATGGCGACGGCGCACAGCAGGAGC
>CAZWPV010000112.1:0-4954 GCA_964635485.1 uncultured Anaerolineales bacterium | reverse complement strand
GGATGGGCCCGGGGGGGTTGGGGGGCGGCACCCCCCAGGGGCTTTTTCCTTGGAAGAAGCCCCGACCTGCGGTCGGGGTTCTTCACTGCGTGCCTCCTGCGACGGTGATTTCGACGGGCAGGACGACCTGATCGTTGGGCAGGCGCTGGCCTGAGGCGTCGACGACCGGCAGGCGGCCGCCGCTGGCGGCGTCGTAGAGCCCGACGGCGACGTGGTATGTGCCCGGCGCAGCGTCAGCGGCGATGGGCAGGACAAGCTCGTCCACGACGACCTGGCCCGGCGCCCAACTGGAGGTGGGAGCGGAGCCGCCGCCGGGAAAGACGTCCAGTTGGCCGTGGGGCAGCCCGTCGGGGCCGACGAGGTGGACGAAAACAGTATAGTCGATGTCGGTAGGTCCATCGCCCTGCCAGGTGAGGGTCAGGGGCAGCGTGCCGCCGGGGTGGACCCTCACCCCTGAAGTATCAAAGCCGCGCAGGTGGATGACGTCCCCCAGCGTCAGATCGAGCGGGTGGCCGATGTCGTCCGGCAGGTCGAACCGCCGGTCACGGTGCAGGACCGCGACGATGCCGATGGCCTCGTCTTCGGTCCAGAGCGCATATCCGTCGGGATCGAGGATGTTGAGCGCCAGCGCGTAGTCGGCGGCGGGCACGGCGGGATCGAGGCGCAGGTCGTAGCGCGACTCGAAGCTGTCGCCGGATCGCCAGCGGGAGGTGGGGTGGGGCGAGAGCGCGGTGACCTCCTCCAGGACTGCGTCGCCTGCACTGTCCAGCAACCGCCAGCGGATGGCATAGTCGCTCTCCGGCGCAGAGGTGGCAGACCAGACGACGGTCACGGTAAACGCGTCGCCGGAGGGGGCGGCCTGCGGCGGCGGCTCGGCGATGCAGGCCGCCAGCGGTCCGGCGATGATCTCCCGGCCTTCTGTGCAATCCACTCGGCCTGCGGGCCTAGCGGGTGGGGCGATCTCTACCTCGCCCAGGGCGACGCGCACTCCCTGGAAAGCGCCGTCGCCATCCCAGGCGCCCATCTGCGCGCCGGCGTTGTCGGTGGCAGTGAGCCTCACGGTGTAGGTGCCGGGTGGCATGCGCTCCGGCGGCGTCAGTCTCAGGCTTTGGTCGCTCCACGCGCCGGAATCCCAATGGATGGTGGGAAAGGTGAATTCGTCGAGCACCAGCTGCCCGGCGTCGTCCCACTGGTGACCGTCTGCATCGATCAGGTACAGGGAAAAGTGCAGGTTTGTGGGCGTTGGACCTGGGACTTGCCAACGTAGATAGACGGGAAAGGAATCGTTGACAGGCGTTGTGGGTAAAAGGGCGTCTATGAGATTGATCTGATGGCCAAATGTGGAGAGCAGAGACTGGTGGCTAGAGATCAGCGTGCTGTGTACTGTATATTGCGTGATTGTGGCCGAACCGATGGTCTCGGATGCGACCGGCGTGGCGACGACCTCGACGCTCTGGCGCACGTAGGCGGCGGTGAAGGGGGAAGCGGCGGGGTCAGCGACGAGCCAGATGTGAGAGCCCCCGTTCACGTGTTTACTCAGCTGCTCGGTAACGGTGGCCTGCGTGGGCAGGTCGGCCAGCGAGACGAGGGTGCCGGGGCCGGCGTACTGTTGCAGGAGTGGCATGTTGGCATCGAGCAGGATCAGGTCGCCGGGCTCCGCGCGAGCGGACAGGAACGCGGCTTGCCCGGCGGGGTCGGTGTTGGTGTAGATCACGGCGCGGTCGAGCAGGTTGACTTTGACCGTGTGGGCGGTCTGGTGAGCGGTTGTGGGTATGCGGGAGGAGGGTAGGACGACGTAGTTGGCCTGGGTGGCCTGGTCGAGTGGTACGGTGCGGCCTTTGAAGATGGGGGCGAATGTAGGGATGGCATCGGCAGCGACGGTGAGCTGCTCGGCATCGGGCTGCCGGTTCAACCAGCGGGCAGCCGCGCCCATCGCCTCGCCCCAGTTCAGGTCGAGCACGCGCCCGGCGACCCACGGCCCCCCGGCGAGGGGATTGGCGTAGGTGAGGGGATGGATGAGAAAGACGAGGGCGAGGAGAAGTTGGATGGGAAGTAGGAGGTATGGGAGTTTGGGAGTGGGTTTGTGTTTCAGATAGCCCCATCCTATGCTGGCGGCCAGGGCGAGCGGCGGAAACGCCGGCAGCAGGTAGCGGTCGTGCTTCTTGATTCCCAGGCTCATCAGCGCGCCAAAGGCCACGGAAAAAGTGAGCAACGCCAGGAATGCGAGTCGGCGGTCGGCCGGAAGGCGGCGCAGGGCGATCAGACCGACGACGATGCCGATCAAGACAATGGGCGAGATGCGAAAGAGCAGAACGGCGGGGTAAAAGAGCGGGCCTGGATCGTAGGTCATCCGCCCGGCGAAAAAGATCGGACGCTGTGCCATCTCCATGTGGCGCTCGCTGAAGGCGAGGAGAGTGTCGAGCGTGCCGGTGGGATTGGCCCACAAGGCGGGGTAGAGGGCGAGGCAGGTAGCGGCAGTGATCAAAATGAACAATGAACAATGAGCAATGAGCAATGACCAATGACCAATGGGCGATTTGCGAAAATGAGCGATGAGTTGGATGAGGCCGATGAAGGGCAGTAGGACGACGGCCGGTGTCTTGGTCAGCAGGGCCAGCCCGGTGAAGAGGCCGGAAAGAATCCACCAGATGGCACGGTGCGGCTCGCGGAGTCCGTTGAGGGCGGAGGCGAGCGCTAGCAGGATAAACGTCGCCAGCAGCGCGTCGGTGTGCAGGAGGCCGGAGTGACCGATCAGGAATGGGTCAAAGGCCAGCAGGCCGACGGCCAGCAGTGCCATGCGGCGGTCGAAGAGGCGTGCAAGCAGCGGGTAGAGAATCGCCAGCCCTGCTGTAGTCGTCAGTGCGACGGTGATGCGCCCGGCGGGAAGGAAGAAAGCCAGATGGCGGAAAGCCTCCCCGTTCTCCGGGGCCAGCCAGGCCATGCGATGGATCCAGTCGATGTGCGCTGCGCTCTCGCCAGGATAGAGCAGCCGGTTCAGCGTCACGCTGAATGCGCCGAGCCACATCGTCGTCACGCCCGGGTGGCCGGTCGAGGGGACGGCGGCCCAGTCGCGGGCGGCGAGCGCATCGGCGGAGCGGATGGAGCGGTAGACCCAGGCCGGCTCGTCGGGGGTCACGTAGTGGCCGAGAGGGGCGAGTCGCAGCAGAAAGGCCAAACTGAGAAATGTCAAATAACAAATGACAAATATCAAATGTCTCCTCGAATCGGATATTTGATATTCGGTATTTGAAATTTGAAACTTGCCCATCAGCCCAGATAGCCAAGCGCGCGAAGGCGGTTCTCTACCTCGGCCTCTTCTTCCTTGGAGAGCTCCCTGCCGGTTTCGCCGTTGGACAGGTTGTTGGCCTGACTTCTGACAGGGCGAGAGGTGGTCAGCGCTTCGGCCAAAACGTGCCCGTCCATGTCGGCGGACACCGGCAGGTCCATCAGATGCAGGATGGTGGGGGCCAGGTCCATAATGTGGGCGTTCTCCACCGTCTGGCCTCGCCGGATTTCCGGTCCTTGGGCGATAAAGACGCCGTGCAGGCGGTGGCAGCCGGAATCGCCGCGAATCTGGCGGGTGACGATGTGACGGTCGGTGGCGAAAAGCGGAAAGGCGATGACGCGGTAGCCGTCCATGACGAGGTGCAGGTCCGGGCCTCGTTGGGCGTAAGGGCCGTGGGTAACCTGGTCGCCGGGGATGATGCGGTCGATCAACGGTTGGCCGGTCTCGGGATGGCGCAATTGGTGCAGTGCCTCGGTAACCCGTAGCCTGACGCTCTCGTACTGCTCGCCCGGCTCGACGATGCCCTCCGGCTCCCGTCCCTTGAGGTTGAAATAGATTTGTCCGACGTGGCCGATGGAATAGGCGACGGTCTGCGACCAATCTACATCGTCGAAGGAGAGGAATTTGCCGACCACCTTGTTGCGCGTTGACTTTGATACCTGCCAGACATAGTTTTGTAGCCCTGTGTGCTCTATCAGGTGCCAGAATGAGGCGGGGGTGAGCCCGGCGCGGAAGAGCCCGGCCTTGAGCCGCGTCCAAGCTCCCCGCTTCAGTTTCAAGAGGCCCTGGTCCATCAAGAATAGGTTCACGTTGACGACATAGTGCAAGGAACCAAAGCCGTGGTCGGACATGACGATGATGGAGGCGTCGTCGGTGAGGCGTTCGCGCATTTGGCCGACAAAATCGTCCACGCGCTGGTAAAGCTGCTTGAGCCCTGGACCAAAGCGGGCGGCGGCCTGTGAGTCGTAGCGGGGATGGGTGGGATCTATGAACTTCCAGAAAGCGTGCTGCATGTTGTCAGTGGCTTGGAAGTGAAACATCAAAAAGTCATAGGGATAGTCGGACATCAGTTGCAGCGCGTACTCGCCCCGTCGTTCGACCAGATCCAGCAGATCGGCTGTGAACTCGGCTTCGTTGCCCGGTTTGTACTGGACGTGCGGGGCGATGCGGTAGGGTCTGAGTTTGCCCTCGTATCGGTCGAGCAGGTCTGCCGGGTAGGTAAAGTTACCGCTCACCGGGGAGAGCATCCCCCCGATGACAAAGCCGTTCACGGGCTGGGGCGGGTAGGTGACGGGCACGTTCATCACGCCGACCTTGCGTCCAGCTTGGGAAAGGATTTGCCACAGCGTCGGCGCGCGAATGGAGGTGGCGTTGACCAAGTCGTATCGGCCACCCATGGGGCGGATAAAGTCGAATACGGCGTGCTTGCCGAGGTTGACGCCGGTGGCAAAGGTGGACCAGGCCGGCGCAGTGACCGGCGGGATGGTGGATTCCAGCAGGCCGTGGACGCCTTCTTCCATCATTTGGGCCAGGTTGGGCAAATCCCCTGCCTCGGCCCACGGTTTGAGCAGGTCGAACGTCGCGCCGTCGATTCCTATGACTAGAATGCGGCTCATATTTAGTCCTTTTTCTCCTGATCGATTTCCCGTATCATCTCAATAATCCGGG
>CAZWPV010000111.1:2578-7844 GCA_964635485.1 uncultured Anaerolineales bacterium | reverse complement strand
CCCGCTCGGCATACGCGGGAGGAGATAACTCGACCCGCACAAAGGGCAACGCCTGCAGCGCGTCCGCCGGTTCCCAGGTCACATCGCCAGAGAGGAAGGTCAGCTCCTGTCGCTGCTCCAATATTTGTATCAGCAAGTCCCGCCAGGCTCGCTTCTCGTCCGCCAGCAGCCCATCGAAGCCATCCCAGTAGAGTGCTGCATTTTGCAGCAGGGCCTCGCGAGAAGCCAGACGAGCGATTGTTTCGAACGCAACCCCTTCGGTGCCCAATAATTGCTCCCCGTCGATGACCAACAGCCCCACACCCAGCTCCCGACAGAGCGCCTCGGCAGTGGTCTGCTTCCCCACCCCGTAAGACCCCTGGAAATAAAACACCCCTCCCTGGTTCTCCCGCGTCAGCAGCGCCAGACGACGCTTGAAACCGTCTGGCAGAAGCTGATCCTCCAACCGCGTCCGAGGTACGATAGTGTGGACATAAGGCAGAAGGCGGACATCGATCTCGTCGGAGTCGAGCAAATATCCCACGACTCTCTCGTCCATCTTGAGATACTTGCCCAGCAGCGGCGGTTGTTGATGAGACGGATCGTCAAACAGGTGTAGCAGGTGATGCCCAAGCAGAGGAGTGGTTGGCAGGAAGCGCTCCCGCGCCGCCAACTTGGCCTCGAAGGAGGGACTCAACAGATTCAACACCAGATCGACGCTGGGCCGTTTCTTGGTCACGTCGTCCTGGAGATAGGCGTACAGGCGCTCGTACCGCAAATCGAGTTCGGGGGCCAGGCAGATTAAGAGCACGTCGACGTCGAAGGAGGTGAGCCGAAAGAGGCGCGCCAGTTCATCGAGACGCAGGCTGACACCCCGCCGGACGCTCTCGGCCTTGCACTCGGCGTTGTCGGCAGCTATTCGCTCGAGCGCCGCCTGCACCTCGGCCAGAGCCAGCGGAGCCGGAGCGGCCGCCCAGCGAGGCAAGCCGGCAGGCCACGACAGCAGCTCGTCCACCTCCTGCTCCGAGATGTAGAGCCCCTGGAACTCGCCGTCGACGCTCTGAACCTGGCGGGCCCGCCAAACCTGCAAGCGGACCAGCAAATCGATACGTTCTAACTCGGCCAGGATGTGCTGGAGAGAGCTCGTGTAATACCCTCCCTCCACCTCTTCGGATTCCCCCATCGCTCAGCCTTGTTCGGGTGAACTCCCCTTCCGTCCCCTCAGCCACTGCCGCACGCGCTGACCCAGATCGAGCTCCACCCCCATCCCCTCCAGATAAGAGGCGATGAAGGCATCGATTTCATCCAGATCTTCCACGTAGCGCCGCTCGTGGCTGGGCACATGCGTGATGTAGCCACGCCATCTAGCACGCCCGGCTTCGGCAGCCGTTTCCTCGAGCCAGACCTTGATCACAAACGGGTGCGTGTTGGCTTCGAACATGTCCAAACCACCACCCGCTACGGCGTGGTTCGAAGGCAACCGCCCCTCGTCTCGATCTGAATCCATGCCATCTCACAGTATACAGGAAACGCGTATCCTATAGCGTTGCCTTGCCGTACCCTGCGGCATTCCAGGCAGCCACCACATCACTTGCAGAGTATTAGGGGAAACACTCGGGGGATAAGAAAAATCGGGGACAGCCTACGCCATCCCCGAAACTAGAGGGAGGAATTTGCCAACCTGATCAAAGCGAGTCACTCATCGCTGTCCACCCAGGGACAGCTCCACCGCCCGTATCTCCTGCTGCAACTGGCGCTGGACGTCGACCAAAGCAGTGTGCAGTTGCCTGAGGCGGCCCAGTGTCACAACGAGCGACTGATCGGTCACAGCCGATGCCGGATGGGTCTCAGTCAACATCGGAGGCGAGCTGTCGAGCCGGTCGGCCCGAATCTGCTTGTAAAGCGCCTCGGTACTTTCGGCTGGCCTCACACCCAACTCTTCGTCCAAGGCGGCGACACAGCGCTCATAGTGACGTAGCGCTGCAGTCCGGTCGCCGGCGAAATAATACAAGCGCATCAGTCGTCGATGGGTACGTTCACGGGCGCAGTCGTATCGCAGAATGCGCCTGCCGTACGACAAACCGGTTTCATAGTCATGGCAAGCCTCGCAGTAGCCCATCAGCTTATCCAGCATGGCGAGGTACATGTGCTGGAATCGCTCGCGTTCATAGATACACCAGTCATGATAGCAGCCTTCCAGCAAATCACCCCGATAAAGACTCTCCGCGCTCTCCAGGTCCCGCACACGCTGAAGATCAAGATATCTGCCTGGTGTACCTTGGACGAGAAAAAAGGCTTGCTCGAACACCGCCACGTCGAGCCACAAGTCAGCCTCTGGATTGAGTTGAACCCAATCAGGCTCGACGAGCAACACGGTGCCTCCAAGAGGCCCAACTCGCACATCGAGGGCAGTCTGTAACTGCCATAACACCTTCCGTAGATACTTTCGGGATTGAGTCGCCGATTGCTCGTCCCATAGCAAATCGGCCAGGGTTTCACGGGAATGAGGACGATCGCGGTAGAGCAGCAGATAACAAAACAGGTCCTGAACCTTATTGGCCTCGAAACCACTCAGAACCTGCTCGCCATATTGGACACCAAATCTGCCAAAGAAGCAAACGCGCAATGTATCCACAGAGGCCCTCCTTTCGCTGGCTCTCGGAAAACGCTTCGGCGTCAGAGACGCTGGGGCCACTCTGAATTCCAAAAGCCAAACGCCGGGTTATCTCACACCGCTATGTGAAAACTTCTGTTTGTCTAGAGTCCTAACTGGGAGAAATCGAACGTTTGGATGTTGAGGATAGAGGCAAAGGATCTCGAAGAAGGTAGCTAATTTGCTTGAGTGTAGGTCGCGAAACGTAGTCCGCGGTCTCCCCATTCCAAGTGTATTGTATCATAGAAACGCAACCCGCACAAACTACCTGCGAGCCGCTTCACGCCCTTTTTCGCTAGCCAACTTGACAACCCATATCTCTCATAGTACCATGCCCGACGTTCGACGGGCCGCTCGCCGTCAGGCGGACTATTGATTGAGAGGGGAGAACAAAACGTGGACTATCGCATCGAAGTCTATTGGCAAGCCGACGTACCCGATGGACGGGTCGCCGACCTGCTCGCCCAGATCGCTCAGCTAGGATTCGGCAACATCCACAGCCTCCAGGTGAGCGATCTCTATTTTTTGCGCGGCGAGCTAACACAAACCAACCTGGAGCGGCTGGCGCAAGAGCTCTTGGCCGACCCCGTCGTCGAGGGGTATCTTGCCCAGGCCCTCACCCCACCCCCTCCCCCCCTCCCCTCTCCCAAAATTGGGAAAGGGGAGAGCGCCCACGTCATCGAGGTCGGCTTTCACCCCGGCGTGACCGACCCCGTGGCGGAGAACCTGCTGCAGCGTGCCCACCTGTTGGGCATCGGCACCGTCGAAGCTGTCTCCACCGGCAAGCGCTACGTCTTTGAGGGCGCCCTGACCGCAGACGACCTGCGCCAAATCGCTGAGCAGGCGTTGTGTAACGAGGTCATCCAAACCTACGCGCTGGGGGCACTGTCCCCCTCCTTCGTGCCCCGCGCCGAGCCTTCCGACCTGGTGGAGATCATCCCCATCCGCCAGGCCGACGACGAGACACTAGCCAAGATGAGCATCGAGCGGGTGCTCTTTCTCTCGCTGGACGAGATGAAGACCGTCCAGGACTATTTCAACCGCCTGGGCCGCGACCCCACCGACCTGGAGCTAGAGACGCTGGCCCAGACCTGGTCGGAGCACTGCCAGCACAAGGCATTCAAGTCCAGGGTCGATTACGAATGCAAGGGCGGCATCCCGCGCGTGCTGCCCGGAGGCAAGACGGTCGCTCCACCCTACAAGGAGATCATCGACGGCGGCATGTTTCGCACCTACCTGCGGGCGGCCACCGAGCGACTGGAGCCGGAGTGGGTGCTCTCCGTATTTGTCGATAACGCCGGCGTCATCGACTTTGACGACGAGCACGAGGTCTCCTTCAAGGTCGAGACCCACAACCATCCCTCGGCGCTGGAGCCTTTCGGCGGGGCCAACACTGGCATTGGCGGCGTCATCCGCGACGTGATCGGCGTCTCGGCCCGGCCCATCGCCAACACCGACGTGCTATGCTTCGGCCCGCTCGACATGACCCGTGAGGACATGCCGGGCGGCATCCTGCACCCGCACCGCATCGCCCGCGGCGTCGTCGATGGAATCGAGGATTACGGCAACAAGATGGGCATCCCTACCGTTTCCGGCGCGATTTTTTACGACCCCGGTTACGCGGCCAACCCGCTGGTCTACTGCGGCTGTGTAGGCCTGGCCAAGAAGGGACTGCGCAAGCGCGATCCGCAGCCCGGAGACCTGTGCGTCACCCTGGGCGGGCGCACCGGGCGCGACGGCATCCACGGCGCCACCTTCTCCTCGGCCGAGCTGACCCACGAGACCGGGCAGACGGTCGGCTCGGTCGTGCAGATCGGCGACCCCATCACTGAGAAGGCCATGCTGGAGGCGGTGATGATCGCCCGCGACGAAGGGCTCTACAGCGCCGTCAACGACTGCGGCGCGGGGGGATTCTCCTCCGCCGCCGGCGAGATCGGTGAAGAGATCGGCGTCGAGATCGAGCTGCGCGACGTACGGCTCAAGTATCCCGGCCTGCGGCCGTGGGAGATCTGGCTCTCGGAGGCGCAGGAGCGCATGGTGCTGGCCGTCCCACCCGACAACCTCCCCCGCCTGCGCGAGATTTGTGAAGGACTGGACGTCGAACTGACCGTCATCGGCCACTACACCGGCGACGGCCGCCTGCGCGTCAAATACGGCGGCAAGACGTGCGCCGATATGGAAATGGATTTCGTGCACAACGGCTGGCCGCAGCCAAACCACAAGGCGGTGTGGGAGGATCCCGATTTTCCAGAGCCGATCATTCCACGACAAAACGATCTCACACCGGTTCTGCTCAAGATGCTGGCCGACCCCGACGTCGCCAGCAAAGAAGCGGTGATCCGACGCTACGACCACGAGGTGCAGGCTGCCACGGTGGTCAAGCCGCTGGTGGGCGTCAAAGATGACGGCCCCTCAGATGCCGCCGTACTGCGTCCGTTAGCTACCGCGGCGGCGACCGGCGGCACCAAAGGATTGGCTTTGGGCTGCGGCATCTCACCCTACTACGGGCAGATCGACCCTTACGCGATGGCCTGGGCGGTGGTGGACGAGGCGGTGCGCAACGTCGTCGCCGTCGGCGCCGACCCCGACCGCATCGCCGTGCTGGACAACTTTTGCTGGGGCAGCCCTTCCATC
>CAZWPV010000111.1:0-2568 GCA_964635485.1 uncultured Anaerolineales bacterium | reverse complement strand
CCAGGGCTGTCACGACGCGGCCCTGGCCTACGGCACGCCCTTCGTCTCCGGCAAGGACAGCCTGAATAACGAGTACGTCGACCCACAGGGGGTCAAGCGACCCATCCCGCCGACGCTGCTGGTCTCTTCGATGTCCACCGTCCCCGACGTGCGCCAAACGGTGACGATGGACCTGAAGTCCGCGGGCGACCTGATCTACATCGTCGGGGAGACGCGGGCGGAGCTGGGCGCATCCCTCTACTACCGCCTCCACGGGGGGATGGGGATGAGCGTCCCCAGGCCCGTGCCCGACGCGATTGAGACGATGCGCGCGCTGCACGGCGCGATGCGCGCCGGGCTGGTGCGCGCCTGTCACGACCTATCCGAGGGCGGGCTGGCCGTCGCCGCGGCGGAGATGGCCTTTGCCGGACGGCTGGGGTTGGCGCTGGATTTGGCCAACCTGCCGCGCACTCCCGGTGTGGCGGCAGATGATGTCGCCCTTTTCTCCGAATCGAGCGCCCGCTTTCTGGTCGAGGTCGCGCCACAGAACGCCTCCGCCTTCGAGGCCGCACTGACCGGACGACCCGTGGCACAGATCGGGCAGGTTATCGATGATGGCACGCTGTGTGTGCGCGGCTTGGGAGGCGACGTCGTGATTGAGCACTCGATCCAAGACCTGCTCCGAGCCTGGCAGGGGACCGAAGTGGTGTAAAGTCAATCGAGGTTGAATGCAGAAACACGGCAGCACACTGATCATCATCGCTATTCTCGTATTGGCCGCGGGGGGCGTAGGGCTGGCGAGCATGCAAAAGCCAGAACCTTCGCCGCTGCCGACCGCATCGCCCACAAACCCGCCAAAGCCGACCGTCCCTCCAAGCTCCACCCCCGCACCCACTCCCACACGCCCACACACGCCAACCCCCACACCTCCTCCAACCTTCACCCCAATCCCGACAAACACCTCCACCCCCACCCCGCACCCAGATATCGCCCTCCACTCACCCAACCCGCAGGGTGACGTGCTGGTGCTTTCATATCACCGCATCGATGAACCCGAGGATCGCTGGACACGCACGCCGGAGAACTTTCGATCCGACCTGGAATACCTGGTGACCCACGGTTACTACCCGGTCAACCTGATCGACCTGGCAACTGGCAAACTGGACCACGTGCCGCCCGGCAGACGGCCCATCGTGTTGACCTTTGACGACTCCACTGCCGGCCACTTTCGCTACCTGGAGGATGGCTCCATCGATCCCGACTGCGCGGTGGGCATCCTGCTGGCAATGCACGAAAAATACGGCGATAATTGGCCGCTGCGCGCGACCTTTTTCGTCCTGCTGCTGGACGCCGAAAAGCCTGGGGCCCCGCTCTTCCGGCAACCCGACCTGGCCGCACAGAAGGTGCGCGAGCTGGTCGATTGGGGGTTCGAGGTCGGCAGCCACACGATCACCCATCCCTTGCTGCACGAGCTTTCCGACGAGCAGGTGAAATGGGAGTTGGCCGTCTCCAAGAACCGCATCGAGGCACTGATTCCGGGATACACCGTGCGCTCCCTGGCCCTGCCGAACGGCAGTTACCCAACCGACAGATCGTTGGTCGTAGAGGGGTATTCTGAATCCGCGGGATTATCCTATCGCTATGAAGCCGTCGTGCGATTGGGTGCGCAGTCCTGCCCATCACCACGTTCACCCGACTTTGATCCCTACACCATCCCGCGCGTGCAGGCTATTCAGACCCAGCTCGACTACCGGCTCTCTTACTACGAATCGCACCCGGAGCAATATTACGTCTCCGATGGCAGCGAAACAGCCGACTAATTAACGGAGAAACGAATGACTCAACCAAACGTACTCATCCTTCATGCCACAGGCGTCAACCGTGATGTCGAGACGGCCAACGCGGTGAAATTGGCAAGCGGCACGCCGACCATCATGCACGTCAATGAGCTGCGCCAGCAGCCTGCCCAGTTGCGCGATTTCCAGATGCTTATCCTGCCCGGCGGGTTCTCCTATGGTGATGCGCTGGGCGGCGGGCGGCTTTGGGCCTCCGATCTGCGCTGGCTGTTCCAGGAAGAGATGGCGCGCTTCGTTGAAGCGCGCAAGCCGGTCCTGGGCATCTGCAACGGGTTTCAGGCGCTGGTCAAGAGCGGCTGGCTGCCCGGCCCACCGGAGGCAGAATCGAAAGCCACGCTGACGCGCAACGCGTCCAACCAATTCGAGTGCCGGTGGGTGCGGCTGGAGCCAAACCCCGAAAGCCACTGCGTCTTTACCAAGGAATTGACAGAACGCATCTACTGCCCGGTGGCCCACGGCGAGGGGCGCTTCGTCCCGCGCGATGACGCGACATTGGAGGCACTTCGCACGAGCCACCAGATTGCGCTGACGTACGTCGCCGCCGACGGCGGTCCAGCAGACTATCCCGCCAACCCCAACGGCTCCGTAGCCGCTATCGCCGGTATCTGCAACGCGCAGGGCAACGTGATGGGCCTGATGCCTCACCCGGAGGACCACGTCTTCCCCGAGCAGCACCCACGCTACGCCCGCGGCGAGAGCGGCGAGCTGGGCCTGGCGCTGTACGTGCAGGGAG
>CAZWPV010000110.1:0-7856 GCA_964635485.1 uncultured Anaerolineales bacterium | reverse complement strand
CAAGGCGAGGCAATCCCGGGTCAGAAAACTCGCCGTTTGCAATCAGAACCGCTACTCGCCTAGTCATGCCTTCTTTCTCCTCTCTTCGCTCTCATCATTCAACACCAACTGCCGCCGGTGATAGCGTGCAAACACCTGGCACATCCCCAGCACCTCCAACACCGCCTCGGGGCGGGCGGTGGCTCCTGCGCGGGCCGCCAACTGCATACCCAGCACGACTTTTCCTCCGCCCTCTCGCTCCACCCACAGCCGCTCGATCAACAGGCGCAGATCGTAGGGTTTCCCTCGCCGCTCGTGGGGCAATTCATCCGCCGCCAACACCCGCTCGACGCGAGCCTCGATCTCGCCCCTCGCCTCACTTCCCTCAACCGTCACCAAGTACTCTGCCGCCGAGACCTGCGCCGGCAGCGCCGGCTCTTTCAGAACGACCTGGCGCACCTCGCTGATAGCCAGCCCATCCGGCAGCACCGGCACCAACGCCTTGGCGAAAGCCTCCACCGACATCGGCCGCTCCAGCCACACGTCCAGTAACTCCGCCTCGCCCACGTGGCCCAGCGGCAGGGCCGCCGCCAACTGCAGCTTGGGCCGGGGGTTAAAGCCCTGAGAATAGACCAGGGGCACCCTGGCCCGGCGCAGACTGCGCTCCCAGATCCGCGCCAAGTCGAGGTGCGAGGTGTATGTCAGTGGGTCGTTCTTGGCGAATGTAACCCGCAATCTCATGCGAAAACGGAATACGAAATACGCACCGCCGTATATTTCGTATTGCGTATCTCCTAGAATTCGATTACAAACTCACCGTTTTTATACAGCAGCTCGTCATCCACCCAGATTTCGCCGCCATCACGCAGGTCGCAGATCATGTCCCAGTGAATGGCCGACTCGTTCTTGCTGCCCGTCTCGGGATAGCCAGCGCCCAACGCCATATGGAAGCTGCCGTTGATCTTTTCATCGAACAGAATCTGGTGCGTGAACCGGGTGACGCCCTCGTTGGTGCCGATGGCAAACTCGCCCACGTAGCGCGCCCCCTCGTCGGTATCGAGCGTCTGCAGCAGAAAATCCTCGTTCTTGTCGGCGGTGGCCTTGACCACCTTACCCTGCTCGAACCACAGCCGCACACCCTTCACCTCGCGCCCTTGGTAGATGGCGGGATAGGAATAATGAACGTGACCCTCGACGCTATCCTCCACCGGCCCGGTAAAGACCTCGCCGCTGGGCATGTTCTTCTTGCCATCGGCATTGATAAAGACCCGGTCGGCGATGCTCAAACGCAGGTCCGTCTCCGGGCCAACGACGTGCACCCGCTCCTTCCCCTTGAGCCAATCGACGATCCTTTGCTGCCAGGCCGAAAAGCGCTGCCAGTATCCCACCGGATCGTCTAAATCGGGTATACAGGCTCCGTAGACAAAGTCCTCATAGTCGCTCAGGCTCATCTCGGCATCCTGGGCGTAGGCGTCGGTTGGATAGATCGTGAGCACCCAACGCAACTCCTCAGCAGCAGAGCGCTCCATGAACGTCTTCAGCAAACCCTTCATCGCCTGGCTGCGCAGCACCATCTTGGCCGGATCGACGCCGCTCAACGCCTTGGTGTTGACGTCCGCGAAAAGCCCGATGCGCACGTCGTAGGTCTCTGTGACCATCTTGACCGGCTCAGGCACGTGCGCGAGCTGATCCTCCGAGGCGTACCGGAAGAACATCTCTTCCATGCCCGGCAAGGAGATCTGCGTCAGCGGAAGGCCGCCGACCTGCAACACCTTGGCATATACTGCTTTGATCAGCGGCGCGGCTGGCGCATCCCCCTGAATCCACACCTTATCACCCGGCTGCACCTGGGTCGAATAAGAAACCAGCACGTCTGCCAACTTTTCCACCCTTGGATCTGCCATCGTTCACCTCCAATAATGAATGTGATCGTCAGGAATCGCGGGGCGACGGACAGCACCACGTCTCCGACCAACTGTCTCCATAAGCCACAAGCACGCCGCAGGCGTGACACTGCTCGCGGCAATCGACCAACGTCTCGCCGCGCTGGCTGCGCTGGTAATCTTTGAGCAAGAACGCCTTGCGCACCCCCGTGCTGATGACGTCCCACGGGAAAATCTCCTCAGGTGCGCGCTCACGATGGACGTAAAAGCCGGGATCGAGCCCGGCCTCCTCGAACGCCCGTCGCCAGGCAGCATCGTCCCGCTGCTCGTCCCAGGCATCGAAGCGCGCGCCCAGCTCCCACGCCCGATGGATAACCGCCCCCAGCCGGCGGTCGCCGCGCGACAGCGCCGCCTCCAGAACCGTCCCCTCGACATCGCTATAGTCCAGCTTGATCCCCCGCCCGCGCAGCTCGCGCCGCAGGAGCGCCTGCTTCTCGCGGATAGAATCGGAAGGCTCCAGCGCCACCCACTGGAATGGCGTGTGCGGCTTGGGCACGAATGTGTTGACGCTGACGTTGACCTGCGCCTTGCGCCCGTGCGCTCTTCGTCCGATCCTCCAAACCTCTCGCGTCAGATCGACAATCGCCTGCACGTCCTCCATCCGCTCTCCCGGCAGCCCGATCAGGAAATACAGCTTGAGCGTGCGCCAGCCAAGCCCGAACACCTCCCGCGCCACGTCGAGCATCTGCTCCGTGGCGATGGGCTTGTTGATCGCCGCGCGCAGCCGCTCGGTGGCCGCCTCCGGGGCGAAGGTAAAGCCCGTGCGCCGCCCCTGCACCACAGCCCGCGCCAGTTCCACCGAGAAGCTATCGGCGCGCAGCGACGGCAGCGAGATAGAAAGATGTCGATCGCCAAACCGCTCGATGATGGCCTGCACCAACCGCCCGATGTCAGAGTAGTCGGACGACGAGAGCGACAGCAGCCCGACCTCCTCGAAGCCGGTCTGATGCAAAATGGCCTCAATGGCCGCCAGCACCTCCTCCACGGGCCGCTCCCGCACCGGGCGCGTGACCATCCCGGCGTGACAGAAGCGACAGCCGCGCGTGCAGCCGCGCTGGATCTCGACCGCCGCTCGATTATGAGAGATGTCCACGTTGGGAACCAATAGACGTGTGGGGGGCAGCGGCAGCGGGGAGACGACGCGCTTGAGGATGGGAAACGGGACATCGGGCACATTGGGCTCAATAGCAGCGACGGTGCCACTGCGTCCTGAGCCTGTTGAAGGATCGGCGTTGTAACACACGTCGTAAAAGCGCGGCACGTAGACGCCGGGGATGCGCGCCAGCGCCCGCAACTGCGATTCCCTCGGCTCCCCGCGCGCCTCCTGGTAGGCCCGCACCAGCTCGACGACCGCCTCCTCCCCATCGCCGACGACGAAGGCGTCCACGAAATCGGCCATCGGCTCCGGGTTAAAAGTCGCGTGGCCGCCGGCGACGACGAGCGGGTGGGATTCATCCCGCTCCTCCGACCGCAGCGGCAGCTCGGCCAGATCTAGCATCGCCAGCACGTTGGTGTACAACTGCTCCGAGGGCAGGCTGAAACCGAGGATGTCGAAATCGGCCAGGGGGCGTTTACTCTCCAAGCTGTAGAGCGGGATGCCCGCCTCCTGCATCGCCGCCAGCATATCGACCCACGGCATGTAGGCCCGCTCGGCCAAGCAACCGGGCGGCGCGTTCAGGACGTCGTAGAGGATCGCCAGCCCCAGGTTGGACATCCCCAGATCGTAGATATCGGGAAAGGCCAGGCAGACGCGCACCGATGCCGCATCCCAATCCTTGACGACGCCGTTGTACTCGCCGCCGACGTAGCGCCCCGGCTTGCACACCGTGGGCAGGATGCGCTCCAGCTTCTGCAGGTCGATCTGCATCAGCCCGCCATCACCTTGACCCGCACCTTGCGCCGGCGGGGGCCGTCGAACTCGGCCAGGTAGATGCCCTGCCAGGTGCCCAGCAGCAGCTTGCCGCCAGAGATCAGCACGCACTGCGACGCGCCCACCAGCGAGGACTTTAGATGAGCAGGCGAATTTCCCTCGCCGTGCTGGTACTCGCGCCGCTGCGGGGAGATGGCATCGAGCCCGATGGACATATCATGCCGCACGTCGGGGTCCCAGTTCTCGTTGAGCGTCAGCCCGGCGGTGGTGTGCGGGCAGAAGAGGAAGCACACCCCCTCCTTCACCCCGCTCTGCTCGACGACGGCCTGCACCTCGGCGGTGATGTCTTGAAAGGTCTGCCTGGCACGGGTTGAAACGTCGATTTGTTCTAGCATGTTTACCGGCTCCCGGTTGCACGTTTCAAGTTTCAGGCTTCACAGTATAACACCGGGCGCGCCGTTTGACAAAGGGCGCCCAGCAGGGGCCCACCCTAGAGCACCTCAAAGTTGACAAATCCCCAATGGCTGGTAGAATACGGCCCGCTTGGCCCCATCGTCTAGTGGCCTAGGACGCCGGCCTCTCAAGCCGGAAACAGGGGTTCGACTCCCCTTGGGGCTACCAATCGTTTGACATAAACGCCATTCTCTGGTATAATCGCTCCAGTTAAGTTAATCGGTTTGGCATCTCTTACCGCTCCGGTTTGCGTAATCGGAGCGGTCTTTTTATAACGATCCAAACCAGGAAAATTCCACAGGTCAAGCACCTGTGTGCATACAACGAAGGAGTTTCATGCGTTTCACAGAGTTTGATTTAAGCAAACCTTTACAAAAGGCCATCAGCGCCTTGGGATATGAGGAAACAACCCCCGTCCAAACCCAGGCTATCCCGCCTGGCTTGCAAGGACGCGACATCGTCGGATGCGCCCAAACGGGCACCGGAAAAACGCTGGCGTTTCTTCTGCCAGCACTGGAACACTTGTTACGCGATCAAGCCCAGGCCAAGAACCCCCGGGTCCTGATTCTGGAGCCGACCCGCGAGTTAGCCATCCAGGTCGCCGGGGAAGCCCAGAAACTGGCCGCCCGCACGTCACTACGCATCGCCGCAGTATATGGCGGAGCCGGGATGCGAAAACAGATCAACCAACTGCGCCGGGGTGTCGACGTCGTCGTCGCCACACCAGGCCGCCTGATGGATCACATGCGGCGAAGGAACGTGCACCTCAAAGACGTGCAGATTCTCGTGCTGGACGAGGCCGACCGAATGTTGGATATGGGCTTTCTGCCCGACATCAAACGAATCGTCGGTCATATACCCCATCAGCGCCAGACGATGCTCTTCTCGGCTACGATGCCACCGGCGATCTCGGCGCTCGCGCGTCACTTTCAGCGCAATCCGGTGAATATCGAAATAGGCTTGGCCCGCCCACCAGAAGCAATACAACAGGCCCTCTACCCAGTGCCCAAACACCTCAAGATGCGGCTTCTCCTGGCCATACTTGAGCAGATGGAAGTCGAAAGTATGCTGGTCTTTACCAGAACCAAGCAGGAGGCCGACATTGTAACCCGGCAACTGCACCAAGCTGGAATCGCCGTAGCCTGCATTCACGGGGATTTCAAGCAGCGGGAGCGGATATCGGCGCTGGAAGGGTTCCGGTCGGGCAAGCACCGCGTCCTGGTCGCTACCAACATCGCCGCGCGGGGATTGGACGTGGAAGGAATCTCTCACGTGATCAACTACGACGTGCCGGAGCACCCCGAGGATTACGTGCATCGGATCGGGCGCACTGCTCGCGCCGATGCCGATGGCGACGCCATCACGCTCGTCACTCCCGACGACGAGAGCTTGATCTATCGGATCGAGTACCTGCTGGATCGCAAGATCGAGCGCAAGACCCTGCCGGGGTTTGACTATGACGTACCTGTGCCTTCGTGGGCCAAGCCCTCAGCCAAGGCGCTGATACAGAGGGTCACCCAATCGCAAAGCCTGGCCGATCGTTGGCGATCTATGTGCTAGACACTAAACGTCCCTTTTCGAAATGCAAGGGCGAGAACACGAGACACCCCATCGCTGTGGTGGGGTGCCTTGTTTGGTATAAGTGACGATCACCCTGGTCTGAGGTATCAGTCTTCACGCACCAGCGGCAAGTACATGGTAAACGTGCTGCCCACCCCTACTTCGCTCTCGACGCTTATCCTGCCTCTATGCGCTTCCACAATCTCCTTGACCAAAGCCAGCCCCAGCCCGGTGCCGCTGTAACGCCGAGTAAGACTGCCGTTCACCTGGTAAAAGCGCTCAAAAATGCGTCCGTGCTCCTCAAGAGGAATACCGATACCCTGGTCGACGACCGAGATGCACAGAACCCCCTCGTCGCTATCCACCCATGCAGTAACAGTGACCGTGGCATCCTCAGAGGAGAACTTGCAGGCATTATCTAGCAATTGATGCAGCGCCTGCGACAGCCTGGTAAAGTCGCCAGGGAGAGAAGAAATGTCGGAAGTATAACTACAGCGCAGCTCAATTCCAGCACTCACAGCCTGCTGCGCCGTCATCTGGCACGCCGTCTCGATCAACTCGGCCGACGAGACGGCCCCAATACGCATCGGCTCAGCGCCCAAGTCCTGCAAGGTGGTGATCGCCTCAACCAGCTCAACCAGGGTCTCCACACGCCGGGACGCGACTTCCAGAGCCACCTTCCGCTCCTCGGGGTCGAGATCGCCCCTAGCCAGCATCTCAACGTATCCCCGCACCAAAGCCAAAGGAGTACGCAACTCGTGAGCCGTGTTCTGGATGAATTGTCCACGCAACTCGTCGAGCTGACGCAACTCAGCGTTGGCCTGCTCCAACTGAACGTTCGTCTTTCTCAGATCAGCAGCATACTGAGCCCGCGCGACGGACACACCTATTTGATTGCCAATGCTGGTCAACAAATCAACATCGTGAGCATCGAAATCCCGCTCGGCTCGTACAACCACTTTCAGCACACCTACGATTGGGGGTTTTCCGGTCGCGCTATCTCCTGCACGCAACGGCACGCAAATAAGCGAGCGAAATCCATCGTCCCGCAAGGCTGAAAGCCAGGGATCACCGACAAGTCCCCCTCCGGCATAAGGTCGGCCGCTCTGCGCCACTCGACCGATGACACCCTGCCCCAACGGTATGGCCTTCGCCGACGAGGTATAGGCCTCTGAGAATCCACACGCGGCAGCTATGACCAATTGACCGATAGCCGGGTTGAGCAACCTCACCACGCCACCATCGGCCTCAATGGCTTCTACAGCCGCGGCAGTAGCACGGCTAAGCATCGTGCCCAAATCCAGCGGATCGCTGATGACGTAGGATACGCTGTTTAGAGCCGCCAGCTCGCGATTTTGCATCCGCAGGTCCCCGGTCTGGCTGGCCACCTCGGCCTCCAACGAGCGATTGAGATCCTCCAGCTCACGCTGGTAACGATCGCGGTCGGCGAGCAACTGCGCTCTATCGATCACCCGCTCGACGGTCACTCGAATCTCTTCGATATCCTGAACCGGCTTGGTGATATAGTCCCACGCCCCCTGTCGCATCGCCTCAATCGCATCGTCCAGCACGCCCGTACCGGAAACGACGACTATAGGCAACTCCGGCTGCTCTCCCTTAAGAGTAGCAATGACCTCCAGACCATCCACACGAGGCATCCGCAGGTCAACCAGAACGATATGAAACTGCTCGGATCGGGCCTTTGCCAGCCCTTTCACGCCGTCGGCCGCAGCGACCGTGTCATATCCGCAATCTGCTAAATAATCGGCCATGGCGTGGCGAACGAGCGACTCATCATCGATGATCAGAACTCGTCGTTTCTCACTCATCGTTCACTCCTCCTGTTCGTGGAGCGACTCACAAGTGAAAAGAGCAATTGTCCCGCAAGAGGAAGGCAAGGGAATTAGAGCAACGTACCAAAACCAGACTCCAACTCAACCTTATTATACTCCGACGATCAAACGGGTCAACTTTTAAGCACACACAAATGCAATTGCCTGCAAAGCAGGACTTGCTCGCTTCACATGGCTAGTGTATACTCTATCCCAGTT
>CAZWPV010000109.1:0-7884 GCA_964635485.1 uncultured Anaerolineales bacterium | reverse complement strand
TTCTCGACGAGCCGACCACGGGTGTGGACCCAGTCTCGCGGCGCGAGTTCTGGGACATCTTGACCGAGTTGCACATCGAGGGAGTGACGCTCTTTGTCAGCACGCCGTACATGGACGAGGCGGAGCGCTGCTCGCGGGTGAGCCTGATGTTTGAAGGAAGCATCATCGTCTGCGATACGCCGGAGCGGATCAAGGGCTTGGTCGAGGGCCAGTTGCTGGAGCTGCGGCCCGATCGACTGCGCGAGGCGGCCCAGCTCATCGCCGATCTGCCTGGCGTGCTGGAGGTGCAGACCTACGGTGACCTGCTGCACGTGTTCGTGGACGACGCGGCGCGGCGCGCTCCAGAGATGGAGGCTGCGCTGACCGGGGCCGGCATCGCCGCCAAGGGCGTGCGACGGACCCGCCCGCGCATGGAGCAGGCGTTCATCTCGTTGATTAGGAAGCAGTCGGAGGAGGATGCGTGACGCGAAATACGCAATACGTGATGCATTGTGTGGGAGTGTGGGTGTATGAGTGATTATGCTGTCAAAGTCGTCGAGTTGACAAAGCAATTTGGCGATTTCGTCGCCGTGGACGGGGTGACGTTCCACATCAAGCGGGGCGAGATTTTCGGCTTCCTGGGGCCTAACGGTGCGGGCAAGACGACGACGATCCGCATGCTGCTTGGACTGCTGCGGCCCACATCGGGCCACGCTACGGTGCTGGGATACGATGTCGTCAAGCAGGCGGAGGACGTGCGCAAGAACATCGGCTACATGTCGCAGCGCTTTAGCCTGTACCACGACCTGACGGTGGGGGAGAACCTGGACTTTTACGGGCGCACCTACGGCGTGCGCGGGCAGCGGCTGCGGGAGCGCAAGCGGTTCGCGATCCAGATGGCGGGTCTGGAAGGGCGCGAGCGGGAGCTGACGCGCAACCTCTCCGGCGGCTGGAAGCAGCGGCTGGCGCTGGGCGCGGCCATCCTGCACGAGCCGGAGATGCTTTTCCTGGACGAGCCGACCGCCGGAGTGGACCCGATCTCGCGGCGTGCGTTCTGGAATCTGCTGTACGAGCTGGCCGAGGGCGGGACGACGATTTTCGTCACCACCCATTACATGGACGAGGCGGAGCACTGCCAGGCTCTGGCCTTCATCCACAGTGGGCGTATCATCGCCGAGGGCGCGCCGGAGGATATCAAGCTAGACAAGATGCACGGACAGGTGATCGAGATCGACTGCACGCGGCCGGACGTGGCCATCGGCGCTCTGCGGGAGATGGGCGTTTTCGAGGAGGTGGCCCTGTACGGCGCGCAGATTCACGTGGTCGCTGAGGGGATCACCGGGTACAAATCGCGCATCGCCCAGGCGTTGGCGGAGGCCGACGTGGTGGTGCACACGATGGACGTTATCGCACCGTCGCTGGAGGATGTTTTTATCTCCAGCGTGCGGAATCACGTGGATGATGAGGAGTAGGGAGTATGAATAGAAAGGTTGTGATAGGCATTGTCGTAGGCGTAGCAATCGTCGGAGCGGCTGTGGCGGGCATCTACTTCTTTGTGCTGAACCCGGCCTCGACACGGCCCGAGGCGGATGGCCTGACGGCGTCCGGCTTTATCGAGGCCGAGGAGGTGGCCATCGCGCCGGAGCTTGGCGGGCGCGTGCTTGAACTATCGGTGGAGGAGGGGGACGAGGTCGAAGCCGGGCAGGTGCTGGCGCGGTTGGATGGCACGCTGCTGGAGGCCCAGATCGAGGCGGCGCAGGCGGGCCTGGACATGGCCCAGGCGCAGTTGGCCCAGGCGCAGGCCGGGGCGCGCCCGGAGCGGGTTCGGCAGGCCGAGGCGGCTTTGGCCCAGGCGGAGGCGGGCCGTGACGGAGCTTATCAGACGTGGCAGGATTTGATCGCCATGCGCGATAATCCCCAGCGGTTGGACGCCCAGATCGCATTGGCCGAGGCGCAGGTCGCCGTGGCCGAGGCGGCGCTGGCTCAGGCCACTGCCTACAAGGACGCAGCCGAGATCGCCCACGATGCTTACGAGGATGCATTGAGCAAATTGAACGACATCCCGCCCGAGCACCGGCCGGGGATGCAGATGGGCTTTAACCTAATCCCCAACGCCTATTGGAAGGCCTGGGTGGGGGTCAATACAGCCCAGGCAGGGCTGGATGGGGCGCGCGCGGCGCTGCGTGACCTGCGTGCGATACGGGATAATCCTCAGGAATTGAACGCCCAGATAGCCGCGGCAGAGGCGCGGTACAGGGCTGCCGAGGCAGCTGTCGGGATGGCCCAGGCGCAGTTGGATGGCCTGGAGGCGGGCGCTACGGCGGAGGAGATCGCCATCGCCGAGGCGCAGATGGAACAGGCGCAGGCCGCGCTCGAGGCGCTGACCGTGCTGCACGATAAGCAGACCATCGTCGCGCCGGTCGGCGGCGTGGTTTTGGAGGTCAGTATTCACGAAGGAGAGCTGGCCGCGCCGGGAGGCACGCTGCTCACGCTCGGCGACCTGGACCAGGTGACGCTGACGGTGTACGTGCCGGCGAGCCGCCTGGGGCAGGTGGCCATCGGGCAGGAGGTGGCGGTCAGTGTGGATAGCTTCCCCGGCCGGACGTTCGTCGGAGACGTGGTGGCCATCGCCGACGAGGCCGAGTTCACCCCGCGCAACGTGCAGACGCAGGAGGAGCGGGTGAACATGGTGTTCGCGGTGGACGTGCGCATTCCCAATCCCGATCACGCGCTCAAGCCGGGCCTGCCCGCCGATGCGGTAATCGTTACGGAGGAACAGTAGGATGCAGATCGCAAATCGCAAACCGCAAATTGGCAGATCAGCAAATCGGCAAATCGCAAATCGTGCATTTGCTATTTGTTATTTGCTATTTGTCCTTCTGTTGGTCGGTTGTAGCACCAACGCTGAGGATGGCTCCATCATTGCTTCCGGCTTTATCGAGGGCGAGGAGGTGATCGTCGCGCCGGAGGTGGCGGGGCGTGTCGTCGAGATGCTGGTGGATCGTGGAGATAGGGTTGCAGCGGGCGACGTGTTGGTGCGGTTGGATGACAAGGTGCTGCGGAGCCAGCGGTTGGAGGCTGAGGCCGGGCTGGCGGCGGCTCGCGCCAACCTGGCCCGTGTGACGGCGGGCGCGCGCTCGGAAGAGATCGCCGCCGCGCGGGCGGCGCTGGCCCAGGCGGAGGCCGAACGGGATGGCGCGGCCCAGGCCGTCGTTCTCGCCCAAGAGGTGATCAGCAACCCGCTTTCCCTCGATGCCGAGATCGACGCCGCCCGCACGCAGGTGCGCCTGGCCGAGCAGGGCGTGGAAATGGCCGAGGCGGAGCTGGCCGAGATCGAGCTGTGGCGCGGTCTCTACGTCGGGGAGGGCGGGGATACGGAGCGCGCGTGGAACCTCCAGGTGCAGGCGGCTCAGGCTGCACTGGCGCAGGCTCAGGCTGAGCTACTGGGAGCACAGCGGTATCTGAGTGCGTTGTTGGACATCCGCACCAATCCGCTGGAGTTGGAGGCGCAACTCCACGCGGCGGAGGTGCAGTACGAGCTTGCCGAGGCGCAGGTGACCGCTGCGCGGGCGACGCTGGATGAACTGGAAGCCGGCCCGACGGTGGAGGAGGTGGCGATGGCGGAGGCTCAGGTGCGGCAGGCCAAAGCCGCCGTGTGCTTGGTCGATGCCCGGATCGCCCAGCTCACGCTGACCGCGCCGATGGATGGCATCGTCACCAGCCGCAGCGCGCGGGTCGGGGAGACCACTACGGCGGGATCGCCGCTCTTGATCATCGCCAACCTGGACGAGGTGACGCTGGTGATCTACGTCCCGGAGAACCGCGTCGGGCAGGTGAGGCTGGGACAGGAGGTAGAGGTGCAGGTGGACTCTTTCCCGGCCCAGGTTTTCCTGGGGCATGTGTCGAGTATCGCCAGCGAGGCCGAGTTCACGCCGCGCAACGTACAGACGCAGGAGGAGCGCGTCAATCTGGTCTTTGCCGTCAAGGTGTCCATTCCCAATCCCGACCAGAAGCTCAAGCCAGGTCTACCCGCCGACGCGACGATTCGACCGTAGCTGCAAAGGTGGAGACGGAGGCTCACTCTCAGAGGGTGGGCCTTTTTTGTTTGCCATTTTTGGGCAGTGAGGGTATACTTCTGCGGACAATCTGTCGAGAAAAGGAGGGGGTTATTATGCGTCGTTGGTTGCTGATAGGTATTCTGGTCGGCTCCGCTATTGCCGTTTGGCCAGAGACGACCGCGGCCCGGTCTGGAATCACTGCCTCGAACGATCGGGCCAGCATCCGATTCCCCGAGAAGGTCATCTTCAAGGTCGATCTGCGGAGCGAGGCCGAGATCAGCGAGGTCGTGCTCGAGTACGGTGTCGAGCAACTGACGTGCGGCACCGTGGTGGCCAAGGCTTTCCCAGAGTTTACCCCATCCCAGGATGTCGAGGCGAGGTGGGAGTGGGAGATGAAGCAGAGCGGCTCGGAGCCGCCCGGCGCCACGATCTGGTGGCGTTGGTACGCGACCGACGCCGACGGCAACGAGTTGCTGACCGACGCCCAGACGACCACGTGGATCGATGACGACCATTACTGGGATCAGGTCACGGGTGATTCGATCAACCTGCATTGGTACGAGGGCGACCGCTTGTTTGCAGAGGAGTTACACGAGGCGGCGGTCGATGCGCTAATCTACCTGGAGGAGAACACGGGCCTGAGGCCCGATGCCCCGGTCGACTTTTACATCTACGCCAGTGCAGAGGATATGCGCGATGCCATCTACTACGAGGCCGGTTGGATGGGCGGTGGAGCGTATCCCAGCAACAACATCGTGATCATTGGCATCGATCCCGACGATCCCGACCAGGTGGTGTGGGGCAAGCGCACCGAGGCCCATGAGTTGACGCACATTCTGGTCGGTCGCTTTACGTTCAGTTGCCTCGGTTCTATTCCTACGTGGCTCGACGAGGGGCTGGCCGAGTTCGTGGAGCGCGGCGAGGAGGGGCTGGGGGGCGACCGGCTCGATTTTGAGGCGGCGATAGCGGATGACGCGCTTTTCTCCGTCCGCGCTCTGGGCGGCAGCTTCCCCGAAGATCCGGCCAGGGCCCACCTGGCGTATGTCCAGTCGTACAGCATCGTCGGCTTTCTCATCACCGAGTATGGCCGGGATGAGATACTGGCCCTGTTGGTGGCGCTGGGCGAGGGCACGGCGATTGACGATGCCCTGCAGGAGGCTTATGGCTTCGACCAGGACGGGCTTGAGGACGTCTGGCGCGAGCACATCGGCGCCGAGCCGCGCGTCGCCGGGGGGGCTAAGCCCACGCCCACGCCGACGCCGACCACGGTGCCGACCCTGGTGCCTATATCCGGCGTTCCGCTCGCGACCGTGATACCGACGAAGCCAACCGCCACAACAACACCCACGCCTGCGCCATCTGTGACGGCGACGAGGGTTCAGGAGCGCACGTCCATCCCCACGCCAACCGATGTGCCGTCTTCAGGCGACGTCGGCCTCGTCGTGGGCGGCGCTCTGGGGGTTGGCGTGATTTTGATCTGTGCGACCGGCGTGGTTATTCTCGCGCTGACTATCGTGATCGTGCGGCGGCGAAGGGAGAGGGTGTGATGGACAAGGTGTGCACTAAAACCAAGCTGTTGACCGTCGTCGTTGCGCTGTTCTTTAGCGCCTGTCAGTTCGTATCTCCGCCGACACCGACGGTAGAGCCGACGATGACGTACACTCCTTCGCCGACGCCGACGCCAACGCCGACGCTCACCCCCACTCCCACGCTTACGCCGACGCCGACTCTCACGCCACTGCCTGCGTTCGAGCCCTGGCCGACGCCCACGATAGCTGGCCCGACTGCGAAGCGGGGTACGTTCGCCGATCCTGATCGCGGCGTCACGCTGGAGTATCCGCGCAGTTGGGATGTCACTATCCAGGAACCTGATTCCAGCGTAGCGGTCTGGTTCCTCAGCCCTGATCAAAGTGTGTTCGTCGATCTTTTCGTAGGCTCGCTATCTGCGGATGAGACGCTGGAGGATTTTGCGGTTCAAATCCGGGATATGTACGTCGAGTACCTGAACAATGTGGCGCTCATCGAGGATGAAGCGATTCGTTTGGACGACGGGCGCAAGGCCCGGACGATTGTGCTGACGGGTATATGGCCGGATGAGAGCGTGGTGATGAAGGTGAACCTCACCGTTGCCGCCAGGGGTGGGCGTGCCTACATGTTGCGGGCCGTCGGCGAGCCGGCGGCCTACGAGAGGTACGCCGACGACATCACCGCCTTGCTCACCTCGCTCCACCTGGAGATGCCCGCCGTCTATGGCATTCCCCGCGACCAGGCGCTGGTGTACGCGGGCGGTGAGAGCACCAACCCGCGCGAGTACGATCCGGCCACCACCCACGGCGGCGGCGACAAGCGGATTTTCGGCGGGTTGGTGTCGTTCGACCCGGAGCTGAACATCGTGCCTGACCTGGCCGAATCGTGGCAGGTGGAAGGGGGCACGATTTATACCTTCACGCTGCGCGCCGATGCTCGCTTCCACGATGGACGTCCGGTCACGGCCTACGACGTCGTTTACTCGTGGGAGCGCGCCGCTACCCCCGAGATCGAGTCGGACACCGTCCTCACCTACCTGGGCGACATCGTCGGCGTCGAGGAGATGAAGGAAGGCAAGGCGGATCACATCGCCGGGCTCGTGGCCGTCGACGAGCACACCTTGCGGGTGACGATTGACGCGCCCAAGCCGTACTTTTTGTACAAGCTGACCTATCCGACGGCTTTCGTGCTGGATCAGGCGAACGTCGAGTCGGGTGCCGATTGGTATCGCACGCCCAACGGCACCGGCCCGTACCGCTTGGTGCGCTGGGATCGCTTCGAGTTGAAGCTGTACGAGCGGAACGAGGACTATCACCTGGAGCTTCCCGACATTCCTTACGTGGTCGTGAGGCTGTACGCCGGGGTGGGGATGCGCATGTACGAGATGGGTGACATCGACGTCACCGGCGTCAGTTACTCGAACGTGCAGCGCGTGCTCGATCCCGACGATCCGCTGCACGCCGATCTGTTGACGTCGGTCAACCTCTGCACCGGCTTTGTCGTCTTTGACGTCGAGCAGCCGCCGTTCGACGATCCCAAGGTGCGGCAGGCTTTCACGATGGCCTTTGATCGGCAGTGGTTCGTCGACGTTCTGGCGGACGGCATACCTCTCCCGGCGCGGGGGCTTTATCCGCCCGGCTTGCCCGGCTACAACGCCGATCTCGAAGGGCTGCCCTACGATCCCGATCGCGCGCGCCAGCTCCTGGCCGAGTCGAAGTATGGCGGGCCGGAGGGGCTGCCTCCCGTCGTCTATACCAGTGGCGGCTATGGCAGCTATATGGGAGACCCTCTGGCCGAGATGTGGGAGCGGAATCTGGGCATCGAGATCACGGTCGAGTTCCTGGAGCCGAACAAATATCTGGACAAGATCGACGCCGGCTATCATGGTCAGCTCTTTGAAAGCGGTTGGTGCGCCGACTATCCCGACCCGCAGAACTTTGCCGACGTGTTGTTCCACTCCGACTCGATGCAGAACGAGGGGCACTACTCCAACCCCGATCTGGACGCGCTGCTGGAGCGGGCGCGGGTCGAGCAGGACGTGGATAAGCGGATGCAGATGTATCAGCAGGCGGAGCAGATGATCGTCGAGGACGCGCCGGTGTTGTTCACGACGCACAGTCTCTCGTACGTGCTGGTCAAGCCGCACGTCAAGGGCTACGTGCTGACGCCCGTCGGCGTGCCGCTGGAGCGCTTCCTGTGGATCGATCCGAGCGAGCTTGAGGATTGAGCTGATAGGTATACTCCGCTAAATGAGTCCGTGACCGGGCCTGCCCGGTCACGGACTTTTGACGCTTATCTGCAAAGCGAGTATAATCGCTCA
>CAZWPV010000108.1:0-7891 GCA_964635485.1 uncultured Anaerolineales bacterium | reverse complement strand
CGGATGATCTGCTGGCGGTGTTGGCGATGCGCTTGCAGCTCGGTGTCCGCCAGAGACGGAAACCGAATCGCAGGCATTGTCAGTACGGCCATTTTGTCCACGCCATACCTCCTCGTGTGATTCCGCTTTAACAGCGGTGCGTGTCGTACCAGTGGTCCGCGTGTTCCCACCTCTCGCACTCCGGGCAGCGCCCGGAGAAATCCGGGTGTTCGCTGGTGGGGATGCCGTGCTCGCAGAACGCGAGACCGTAGCACCCCTCCACCGACCCGGCGCGATGCGGGTAGGGAGCAGCGTCGCAGTGGCACGTGAGTTCTGCCTTCCGTCGGCCACGCCTGTGGCGTCGCTCGACGAGAGGCGTTACGTGTGTGCGGCGGGTTCTCTCTGCCTTATCTATCGCGGTGTCCAGCCTGGCCACCAGCCTCGTGAATCCAGCCCCGCGCCATACGGCGCGCTGGGTGGCCGGATCCCCGATGGGCCACAGGCCAGCGCCTCCCTCGCAGCGTGGACACAGCCAGCGATCACGCTCGTCCCAGTGTTCCAGGAGCAGCTCGCTTGCCAGCCCAATCCAACCGCAGGGTTGGCACCAGACAAACTTGGCACCGCAATAGGTGGCAGAGGCGTCCGCCTTTTTGAGACCTGGCATAAGCCTGAGCCTCCTTTCGTGTGTTAGATCGTCGTCACTACCAGGATCACCACCAGGTGGCTCACCTGGTCGAGGACGATCCCTGCCGCCGTGCAGCCCAGCCCGTACTTGCCTGTGGCGTCGATCAGCCAGTGGCTCACCGACCCCACGGCTGCGCCGAGCAGGACACCGGGGAGGTCCCCGGTGACCAGCCCTGCCATCGCCAGGGGCCAGGCTCCGGCCGTGAGAGCGTGTACCAGTAGGTGCCGGCCACGCTCGCCCTTGTGGGCAGCCGTCTCCGCGCTTTGAAACGTGTAGTCCGCTGCAAGGTGCAGCAGCGCAGCTATGGCCGCCGCCGGCAGGTCGAGACCCACCAGCACGGAGGCCGCCAAGGCGATCAGCCCGGCGGCTCCCGCGATTTGGCACCACTCCCACCACTGCAAGCGGTGGGGAGAGGTGACTAACCGAGCAATGGTAGACATCCGACACCTCCTGTTGTGCTATTCCCCTGGCAGCGTGATCAGCGTGCCGTCAGGCCCGCGAAACATCGTGAACCTGGTGTACGTCTCGCCGCTGCCGGGGAGATGGATATCAAAGTCCTGGACGCGCGTCGAGTCACCCCGCGTGGCCTGTCGGCCACGTGTCAACACCGCCAGCAACCGCTGGTTGGTGTTTCCCTCGGAGCGAAGCGAGAAAGCCTGGACTTTGGCCAGGGCGAGGGCCGAAACTGCCACAGGGCAGTCATAGCCCGCCAGGCGGGCGGTTTCGCCGACGTCGATCAGCGCGCCCGCTCCCTGGGCGTGAATTGTTGCCAACATTGTTGCAGCCTCCTTGGGTTTGGGGCCGTCTCTCGCCGCCGGCGGCGCCGATCAAAGCCCCAACGTGTAAGAGAGTTTGGCTTTCGCCAGAGGAAAAGGGGGAGGACCGGAGCCCTCCCCCACCCGGCCTAAGCCTGTGTGGGGCAAAGCCCCGGCCCGTGTCTTGAGAGAGTTTGCCGTTCCCGCTAGGCAGGAGCGGCAGATTGTTGCTTCTCGATCCAGCCCCAGATGGCTTCGGCGGCCTTGCGGCCCTCCTCCCAACGCCAGTTCTCAGACAGCCACCTGATATACTCAGGATCTTCGGTGGCAATCTGCCCCAGGGTTTTCCCCCGGTGCTTACTGCCCATCTTGACGATGATGGCGCGGGCGTCCTTGCCGTTGCCACCCTGCGCGCCGTTCCCGCTGCGTGCAGGTCGGTGTGAGGCCTGGCTGTGTGCGGGCCTGTGTGAAGCCTGCCCGCCGCTCCCGTTACTCGGAGCCTCGCCCGTCTCCAGCATGCGCTTCAGTTGGGCCAACGATTGAGGGGTGATGCTGCGCTTCGCTTGATCGTAGTCCACCCAGACCTTGGGGACGCTATACAGATACCTCCCCAGGCCATGCTCCACGTTGGCTCTCTTGAAAGCTTGCGCGCTGGCCGACGTCACGGCGTTTGGCTCGACTCCTTTGCCCGCGGTCTTGACGCACTCACCATCCCCGGAGCGCGTGACGCCCGCGATGGTGAGGTGGCAGATGACCGCCACCCGGTCGCCCATGTCGTGGATCTCCAGCCGTTTCTCCCACGGCGGGCATCCTTCGACCTGCGCGACCGCTTCGTCCAGACGGTTGGTGTAGACCCGCGGGTCTACATAGGGCACCGCGAGAGCACGCTTCTTGTCTCGCGACGTGGTCTGCGGCTTCCACTGTACGTCAGCGGGCGCAAAGGGTCGTTCCAGGATCTTGGTCACCTGGTCATACAGCGTGTTTGCACTCATTGTGTGCCTCCTTCGTGTGATGTTGCGGAGGGCAGCCTACCCCGGAGGGCGAGGCTGCCCTCCAGGGTATTCAGTTGTAGTTGCGGGGCCTAGAAGGGGATATCCTCCTCCGGCTCGCCCGGAGGACCCTCTGACGCTCCAGGCCCTTCGGGCAGATTGCTCGTCTCGCCGCGCCCTCCCAGGAACTTGACGGTCAGCGCCGTCACCTCGTACGAGGCCCGTGCCACACCGTCGTTGCCCGTCCAGACGCGGGGACCGCCGTTCTCGTCGGGCTTGAGCTGGCCTTCGACCAGCACCTGCCGCCCCTTCTGGAGATACTGGTTGCATACCTCCGCCATGCGCCGCCACGCGGTGACGCGGAACCAAACGGTTTCCTCGCCCTGGCTGCCGTCCGACCGGTTCCACTTGCGGTTGGTCGCGACAGAGAAGCTGGTGACGGGCGTGCCGTCGTCCGTGTAGCGCATTTCGGGGTCTTTCCCCAGGTTCCCTACGATAATGATCTTGTGGTACATTTGCTGCCTCCTTAAACGTGTGATTTGTGCTACCCGTCCGCCAGGATGCCCAGCGTAAGGCGCTCGACCTCCGGGGTTAGGGCAGCCGTGATCTGCTCCTCCACTTGGAGGAGCGCTTCGTGTACAGCCTGCTTCACCGCAGTCTGTAGCAGATCAGCAGGCACCTCCTTACGGACCCTCGGCTTGCCCCGAAGGGCTTGCCGGTGATGTGAGCCTAGACAATGTGATCAGCCGGTCATCTCCCGGAAGCACTGCCTTCAACCCCGTATGGCTGTTTAACTTCCGAGTTGTAGAGCTTGGGGCTGGCTCGCGCACCCCAAGGTACGAACTTTGACGCTCGCCGATAACGTAGCCCGATGGAGCTTTTGCTCCCTGGCTGAGTCTGGTCAACTCCAGGCTTGCAGGTCTTTCTCTACAAGCCCCCGCCTTTCAGGCGTGGGGTAGTTGACTTCCGGTTGGTCGCAACTGAGAAGTTGGTGACCGGCGTGCCGTCCCCGGTGTAGCGCATTTCGGGGTCGCGCCCCAGATTCCCTACGATAATGATCTTGTGGTACATTTCACTGCCTCCTTAAACGTGTGATATGTGCTACCCGTCCACCAGGATGCCCAGCGCGATGCGCTCGATCTCCGGGGTTAGGGCAGCCGTGATCTGCTCCTCCAAGTGGAGGAGCGCTTCGTGTAAGTGTGCCTCTCTCAGGGACACGGGGAGTTGGCGACCGGTCAAGAGACTGTCGCCCGCTCCCGTATGGCCGCGAGATTGGGGCGCTACCGGCATCCGCCGACGTCGGCCGCCAGCCCCAAGAAGAAGGAAGTAGGGAGAGCAAAAAAGCTCTCCCCACAAACCAGGGAAAAGGCCAAAAAAGGCCAGGTGGGCAAAAGTGCCCTAGTGATAGTAGATGGGGGGCATCACGGTGGATGTGGCAGTTGGTGTAGGGAGTGTTTTGCAAAAAGCAATCTTTGCCGGGGTCTTCTGCCAATTCGGCTGGACCTCGGCGAGTGGCCCGGTGTCTCTAGGCTGTGGCTTCGCTTGCGGCTCGTCCACAGCCTGGGCCTTCGGCTCACTCTTCAACTTCCTATCCACCCACCTCCACATCTTCAAGGCGGTCTTCCAGCACGCCTTGAGAATACCTCCCGCGATCGCCAGCAGCATCAGGCCCCAAATGGAGCCGATGAAACCGAGGATCACAAACGGCATCAGATTGTAAAGCATCTTGTACATCGTGTAACTCCTTTCTGTGCTGTGCGTGTGGTTTGCGTGTTCGTGCCCGTCCTTTCGGACCGGACACGCGGCAACCGGCCACTCAAGTCGCCCGCTCCCGCGTGCCCGCGAGCGTGCGCGCATGTTCGCGCATAAGCTCGCAGGCACAAAAAACACGCCGCAGCTGCGGCAATCAAGCCGCAGGAAGGGCGTGTGTCGGATATGTATCCGTTTTTAGCGTGTTGCGTGTTTCAGTTGTTAAAGTGCTATCGCGCCGGTCTAGGCCGGCGGATTCTCAGGGCGCCACGAAGGTCTCAACCACTATCTCGTTGAGCACGTGAGGCTTGTGCACGACCTGGCCGTGTTCGTGTGCCACTTTGCGCAGCGCCTGCACCGCCCCCTCGTCGCCCCTGGCAACATCCGCGAACCGCGCCAGCGGGATGTCATAATCCCGGCTGGCCAGGAACCCGGTTGCCCGTATCCTGCTCCTCTTCTGGAGATGGGCGGCGGCCATCGCCAACGGCTGCTCGAAGCGCAGCGTGATAAAGTCGGCTTCATCATGCCCATTGCCGCCGTCTCCATTTCCCTTGTGGTTGCGACCTGGATCGGGATAGCAAGCGATGCGTACAAAGCGCGTGTCCCCGTATCTCCAGGTCCCCATCACGATTCCTTCCACCACTAACTCGTTCAACATTTCGCGCCTCCTCGTACAAAGTTTTGTTTTATCGGCCACACTCGGCCGCCAGTTGTAAGTTATGAGACCAACCAAAAAGGTCAGTCTCAAATGCCAAAAAGGCAAGTAGGCCAAAACGGCCAAGGGGAGAAAACCCCCATCCGGCATCCCGTAAAGATGGTGTGGAGAGTGCGCTGGTGTTGGAGAGACTTTGAAGCGAAAAAGACTTCAAAGAAATCTCTATTGTCGCTGAGCGACCGTGGAGATTCCTCCAGCGCATCACACCACCCCCATCGGCCAGAATCTGGCCATCGGAGGGATGCAAGGGGACAACAGCCCCGCGCCGAGGCCCGCGCACGGTCAGGCCCCCGCGCCGGCCTGCTCTCCGGCATTCTGTTAAGCAGACCTGCGACTCGGTCATCATTCCCACTCCTCCACCCACAGTTTCCCGGTGCCTTCCTTGTCCTGCATCAGCGCCTGTAAGTTTGTTGCGCGACCGGGCAATCCCAGCTCTTTGATCTCGGCGACAATGCGCTCTTGTTGGGTCGCGGTCACACTGCACATCGCCACGAACCCCTGCAACTCGACCTGGTGCCGCCACTTTGGTTCCCGGTCGTTGCCTGTTTCCACTTCGACGTACACCGGCTCTTCACCGTCCCTGGCAACGGCCACGTCCGGCTCCGCCGGCCCATCCACGTCTGGCATCACCTCCACCAGAAAGCCACGCCTCCGCGCCTGGTATGCAAAGGTGGCTGCCTCTGTGGCGTGTTTCTTCTGGATCTGGCCGCCATGCAGTCGCAGCAGCCGCTGGTAGTCTGTCTCGCGCAGGTCGAAGCGGCATATCTCGCTCACTTTCTGACCCAGTCTGGTCAACCACAGGAACTTGGTTTGGGCTTGGTGCACTCTTACACACTCCCCCTCCAGAAGCCCGGCTTTCTCCAGCCTCTCGAAGGCGTGCCTTATCGAGCTGGATTTCTCTTTGCATCCCTCGCGCCACGCCAATAGTCTCTGGGCCTCAATCCGCAGGGAGATACCCGATGCAATCAGAGCCAGTGCCATCCCCTTCCGTTTCCAGCCCTTGCCTATCTGGCGCGCGTATCTTGCAGGCGCTCGCGCCGGCACATCCGGCCATCGGAACTTGGCCATTCTGAGAGGGGCTCTCCCTCGCGCTTGCTCCCCCTTCTCCGCTTTCACCCCGCGCTCCATCGCGGCCGGGGTCGTGGGCTGTGACTCCGATACCGGCGGAGATGCCTGTCGTCGCTCCTCCAAGAGCGCCAACCGGCTTTTCGCATCGGCCACTGTCGCGAGCAGCGCGTCCCGCTCTGCGGTCATCTCCGTCAGCCGCTTCGCCAGCACCTTCGCGTCATTCCATCCCTGGCCGACAGGAGCCGCTTGCTGAAAGAACGCGATCCACTCGTCCGCCGACCAGTGCTCCACCGCGACCTGATCGGCGCGGATCGCCTCCTCGAATGCCTCCCCCGCAAAGGTGTAGGCCGCCAGGCGGAGCGCACCGCGGAGATCCTGGACTGCCTGCTCGGCCATCTGGCGCAGCTCTTGCTCGGCTTCCAGGAGACCACTGATCACCGCCCCACCCGCCTCACTTGCTGTAAGTCCACCATTCATCCTCGGCGCTGGTGCTGGTGCCGACGTCGTTGCCGGTTCTGCCGTCGCCGTCTGCTTTCTCATAAATGCTCTCACGCCCATCGCTGCCTCCTATGTGGTACTCGCTCATCTCCATGATCGCTATCGCTTCGTTCAATGCCTCTACCGCCACGTCGTACTTCTCGTATCCGGCGGCCCAATCGCGTACCACTTGTGCCGCTGTTATCGCTACCTCGCGTTGGCCCTCCAACAGGCCCAGGCCGCTGGCGTGGCGTTGCTCCATCCGGGTGGCGACCAGCTCGGCCTTGACCGGGTCCGGGCGGCCCTGGAGGATGTCTGCCAACTCTTCCAGGTCCTTTCGCATCTGCGCCAGCTCTTTCCGATACCGGCGCTCGACCTTCCACTCCGTCCACTCGGCCCACCAGATCACGTGCGCCGGTTGCGGTGTGTGAAAGCGGCCCAGCACGGCCAGCCCCACCAGTATCAGCAGGATCGCCCCCGCCAGAATCCACCAGAGTGTCCTGCGGTTTAGTTTGACTTCCAGGTAACTTTCTCTCATCATCGTCTCCTGTTCGACGGTTTGGTTGTCCGAATCTGCCCTCATTATGCCACAGATCGGGCCGCAGAGTGTGCATAATGCTCAAAAGATGCTCAAAAGATGCACATGTCTGCTGCTGGCGAGTCAGAAAAAGAGGGCACGAGCGTGCAGGCCGTGCCCTTGAGGATAAATACTGGGATCGGAGAACGCGACGCGTAGCGCCGTAGTCAACGCGATGGCGGGGATGAGTTACTCTGCGTCCATAGTGTCCAATACCTGAGGCAAGAGACGCATCGACTCATCCAGCGGGCTGCGAACGGCGAGGCCGCCGCGGTTGAGAACGTGCGTGTAGATCATGGTGGTTTTTACATCCTTGTGCCCCAGCAGTTCCTGGACTGTACGAATATCGTACCCGCTCTCCAGCAGATGCGTAGCATAACAATGTCTGAAGGTATGACAGGTGACGCGCTTCTGAATACCCGCTGAACGAGCTGCTACCCTGACTGCCTTCTGCAGCCCACTCGGATCCTGGTGATGGCGACGTGCTTCACCTGTACGAGGATCGACCGAAAGCTGTTCGGAGGGAAAGACGTACTGCCAGAGCCATTCTTTCCTGGCATTGGGGTATTTGCGTTCCAGTGCATACGGCAAGCTGGCGAAGCCAAACCCATTCTGGGTATCTTCCTCGTACAGGCGCTCTACCGTGGTCTGGAGATGTGCCTGCAATAACGGCACTGTAGCGTCAGGGAGCATCGTGACACGGTCTTTCGTTCCCTTTCCATCGTGCACGACAATCTGATGCTGGGAGAAATCGATATCTTTGATCCGCAAGCGAAGACACTCCATCAGCCTCAGCCCGCCGCCGTAGAGGATTCTGGACATCAACTGATGTGTTCCTGCCAAGTGACTTCCTCTCCCCGCTAAAGCGGGGAGCATCCCGCGACCTCAGCCCGTTCT
>CAZWPV010000107.1:0-7931 GCA_964635485.1 uncultured Anaerolineales bacterium | reverse complement strand
ACAGAAGGATACCTCATGTTCTCTTTCATGTCACGCTTATTCTCTATACTAGGTTACAAGAACCTGCGGGAGGTTCCTTTACGGCAAATTGATGCCAAACTCGGCCCAGGCGGAAAAAACGCTCTCGTTCCCCACGCCGTCGACGGCCCTTACCCGCCAGCGGTATACCCCTCCGCAGCCCAGGTCGAGCTCCAGTTCGGTCCCGGTGAGGCCCGTCCAGGGGCTGCCAGAGACCGGGTCCCAATTACCCGGGGTGACCTCCTGCTCAACCTGGACGCGATACTCGGCGATGCCGCTGGGATCGGATACGGCGTCCCAGTCGAGGGTCACCTTGTCACAGGCGAGCGCTGCCCCACCTGTGGGGGCCACAACAGGAGGCACCGGAGGCGGGGTGGTATCCGGCGGCGGCACGGTGGGCTTGGACGTCGGAGTTACGCAAGAGCCCTTGACGCGGATGGTGACCGAGCGCTCCGTCTCTGCGCCATCAAGCAGCGTGACGGAGAGGACGTAGGTCGTATCCTCGCAAGGGCACACCTCTTGGGAACCCTCCCCCACTACCCCTTTACCGTCGAGGTACACCGCCTGCACGTTCTGGACTTTCCAGCGCAGCTTGGTGCACTTGCCGGCGTCGATCTCCTCGGCGTCGGCCCAAAACTCGATGACGGCGGCGGGAGGAGGAGGCGTCGGGGTACGCGTGGGCGGCGGGAAGGTAGCTGTGGGCGCGGCAGTTGCCGTGGGCGTCTCGGTGGCCTCCAGTGTTGGGGTAACGGTCGATGTCGGCTCAACCATCTCCTCCGGCGGGGGAGTGTGCGTGGGCGTGACCTCCGCCACCACATCGCCGACGGCCAGGCGCACGACGTCGGGCGCACTCTCCGCGCCATCGACACCGACGGCAATGACCTGGACAACGTACACGCCAGCGCCAGGGGGCATCCACGACTGCTCGAAATGAGCCAGGTTCCCCTGCACCGGCAAGCTCTCCTGGACCAGGTGGAGCTCGCCATTCGCCCAGATCTCGACACGGGCGATCCCGCCACTGTAGGAGGCGTGGCCCTCGATGCGGACGGCCTGGTCCACAGGAACACGCAGGCCATCGGTGGGCACGTCGATCCAGACGTAGGGAACGCCGGAGGCAGACTGGGCTTTACAGGCTGCCAACAGGAGAACAAAAACGAGACTCAAATAGCCCTTGGACACACGACGAATGCTCATTGGGCACACTCCTTTGCCAATGCTTTTGCAGTAATCAGTCTCGGCGACGCGGAAAAGCGGAAATCTATACCTGAAACGGGGAGGGCCTATCTTTTGTTACACCCCGGGTCGAACCGGCAATTCGACCTACGGGGTCTCGAGAGGTAACTGCACCACGAACTTACTGCCGGGACAGGTCTCCTCGTCGCAGCCGGGGCTCTCGGCCCAGATGCGCCCGCCGTGGGCTTCGATGATCCCTCTGGCGATGGCCAGGCCCAGCCCCGGCCCACCCCCCTTGAACGAGGTCGTTCCCGAAGAGTGGAGCTCTACCTCGCCGGTGCGATAGAATTTCTCAAAGATCAAAGCGATATCCCCCGGCGCGATGCCGATGCCCGTATCCTCCACCATCACCTCGACACACTGCCCCAGGTCGGATGCCTCTACGACCCTGCCAACCACCGTGATGTGCCCCCCGTCCGGCGTGTACTTGATGGCGTTGTTGACCAGGTGGTAGAACACCTTGTATAGCATGTCGGGATCGCCGATGTAGAAAGGTAAATCGTCGATCCCCGCCACCTCCAGGCCCAACTCTCGCTCTTCGAGAGCCTGCTTGAACTCGGTATGGACGCCCCGCAGGATAACAGTGAGGCTCACCGGGCTGCGGCGAACCTCGACATCCTCGGTCATCAAGCGCGAGAGATCGAGGATGGAGTTGAACACCCGATGAAGCCGCTCGGCCCCCGCCCGCACGCCCTGCGCCAACACCTGCAGATCGGCGTGCTCCCCCACCGCCGGGTTATCCCGCATCATCTGGGTGTATCCCATCAACGCGGCCACGGGTGTGCGCAGCTCGTGGGCCGATACCCGGATGAAATCCGACTTGGTCCTATCCAGCCGCTCCAGGCGGCGAAGCGCCTGGGTCAACTCCACGTTGGCGCGCCGCAACTCATCGATGGCCTGTTGGTCGGCATCGCGCAAGCGGTCGGTCACACGCACCAGGATACGAACGCCGAGGGAAGGACTGCGCCCCAGGACAGTCAGGAATGGCGCTTGCCCAACCTCCAGGGTGGTGGTGAGTTCGACGGCACGGACGGTGGCGACGCGGGGACCTTCCTGGAGAATGGCGATTTCACCGAAATACTCGCCGGGGCCAGCATAGTGCAGGTGGCGCTCGATGCCCTCGTCCACCTGCTTGACGATCTCGACGCGACCATCGACGATAAAGTACATCACGTCTCCCAGCTCCCCCTCCTGGCAGATGACATCGCCTGGGGAAAAGACGCGCTCGACCGCCGCGCAGGCCAGCACGTCCAAATCCTCCTCTGTCAAACCGAGGAGAATCGGGCGAAGAAACTCCTTGGCCTCGCGCTGTGAGGTAGCAAGTGGCTCTTTCATCTCCCGTTTCAGTATATCCCAAGCTGGCGTGGAAGTCAAAACTTGTCCGAGCACCGCCTTTGGGTTATAATTGGTATGAACGAGAAAATGAACGAACGGCGCGTAAACAAATGACGTTGTCTCTCTGCGTCTTGCCCGAGCGGCTGGCGGTGTGCCGCCTGCCGCCGGACACGTCACCTCCTGTGCCTCCCTCCCGCACCTGCTTCTGGTCGGTCACACGCACCGAGGACGAACTCACGATTGTTCTGCCGCAGGAGGCAGCATTGACAAATTGGAAGGCCGAGAAGGACTGGCGCTGCTTCAAGGTGCTCGGCCCGCTCGATTTTGGCTTCACCGGCATCCTGGCCACACTGGCCACGTCGCTGGCCGAGGCTGAGGTGCCCATCTTTGTCATTTCGACCTACGATACGGACTATATCCTGGTCAAAGAGAAGAACCTGGAGAAAGCGAAGCAAGCCCTGCTGAAAGGCGGGCACACTGTTTCCGATCCCATGATCTAACACGATTGAGGCCCAATGAAAGCACTGGTATTCTTACTCAAATACGCGAAAAGGTACACCAAACCCCTGGTCGTGACTGTCGTGAGCATGATCCTCCTCGTCGGCGTGCAACTCGTGGCTCCGTGGATCATCCGCACGATAATCGCCGCGGTCACGAACCCGGAAACCGCGGGGACATCGTCAGAACTGGTGGGCCAACTGGCACTGCTGGCGTTGGGAATCTACGCGGTGCGGGCGGTGCTGCAATTCCTGCGCAGCTACGCAGCGCACGTCGCGGGCTGGGGCGTGGTCGCTGACGCCCGGCAGGATATCTACGAGCATCTGCAGAAACTCTCGCTGCGCTTCTATGAGGACAAGCAGACGGGGCAGTTGATGTCCCGCATGGTGAACGATTCGAGCCTGTTCGAGACGCTCATCGCCCACGCGATACCGGATATCCTGGTCAACGTGATGACACTCATCGGCGTGTGCGCGGTGCTGGCCAGCATGAACGTAAACCTCTTGCTGGTGAGCCTTATACCGATCCCGCTGATCGTGCTGGGGATGCGCGGGTTCGCCAAGTACGTGCGTCCCGCCTTCCGCGAGCGCCAACAGGAACTGGGCGAGCTCAACGCCACGCTCAACGACAACCTGTCGGGCATCCGCGAGATCAAGGCCTTTGTCCAGGAGGAGGCGGAGGCGACGCGCATCGGCGATCACATCAACCGCTTTCTCCTCTCAAACCTCAAGGCGCTGCGCATGATGGCCGTGTTTCGCCCCGCTATCGAGTTCGCTGCATCGCTGGGCACCATCACCATCATCTACTTTGGCGGGCAGATGGTGGCAGGACAGGCGCTGCCGATCGAGGACCTGGTGGCCTTCTTCCTCTACCTGGAGATGTTCTACCAGCCGGTGCGCGTCCTGGCCGGGGCGTGGGAGCAGATACAGGAGGCGCTGGCAGGCGCGGAGCGGGTGGCCGAGTTGATGGACGAGCAACCGGACGTGGAAGAGCGACGCGACGCCATCGATCTACCCGGCAGAGCGCAAGGAGCGATCTCTTTCCAGGACGTCAGCTTCCGCTACATGCGGGGAGAGACGGTGCTGGCCCACATCGACCTCGACGTCCCACCCAACAGCGTCGTCGCGCTGGTGGGGCCAACGGGCGTGGGTAAGACGACACTGATCAGCCTCATCCCCCGCTTCTACGACGCGGTCGAAGGCGCGATCACGCTCGACGGCTACGACATCCGCGACCTGACGTTCAAGAGCCTGCGCCAGCAGATCAGCATCGTGCTACAGGACGTGTTCCTGTTCCACGGGACGGCACGGGAGAACATCCTCTTTGGGCGGCCCAGTGCCACGGAGCAGGAAGTGATCGAGGCGACAAAGGTGGCCAACGCCCACGAGTTCATCGTGCAACTACCCGACGGGTACGACACCATCATCGGCGAGCGCGGGGTCAAGCTCTCCGGCGGGCAGAAGCAGCGACTGGCCATCGCCAGGGCGGTGCTCAAGGATGCGCCGGTGCTGATCCTGGACGAGGCGACCTCGTCGGTGGATACGAAGACAGAGCTCCTGATACAGCAGGCACTCGAACGGCTGATGGTGGGGCGGACGACGATCATCATCGCCCACCGGCTGTCGACGATCCGTAACGCCGACCTGATCGTCGTGCTGGAGGGGGATAGCATCGCGGAGATGGGCACGCACGAGACGCTGATGGCGCGCGACGGGCTTTACAGACACCTGAACGAGGTGCAGATACAGATCGAGCCCCAGTGGGAAGACGTCAGGGCGATCCGCAAACAGGTAGCGACTTGCTGATGATAGGCTTGCGGAGCTAGCCCTGCGCCTGGGCTTGCGCTTCGTCTACGTCCCTGGCCGCCGAGAGGATCATCTGCGCGGCAACCTCGGGGGAAACGCGACTGGTGTCGATGGCCAAGTGATAATACTTGAGGTTCTTCCAGCTCGCGTTCTGGCGCACGTGGCGGATATACTGCCGCTTCTGCTCGTCCGACCGTTCGATACGGCGCTTGGCCTCCTTCTCGGAGATTTCCAACCGCTCTACCAATCGCCGAACGCGTACCTCTAGATCGGCATAGAGGTGGACGTGCAGAGCCGTGGGCCAATCCCGTAGGATCATCTGCCCGCCGCGCCCGACGATGACAGCATTCCCCTCCTGCGCATACTTTTCCATCGTCTCGAGCACGACGCGGGCGTAGGTCTGGTCGTCGATGGCATCCTGCTTGGCAAAGGCTGAAGGGTCCTTGCGGTACAACGAGGTCATATCGCTGCTGACCAGCTTGGGCCTGCGGGTGACGGCGCGCTCCTTGGCCAACACCGCCTCGACGTCCACGTCAGCCTCCTCGGCAATCTGCGAAAGCATCGCGCTATCCACACGGCAGTAGCCCAACTCCTGGCACAGCAGGTCGGCGATCTTGTCGCCTTCGCTCCCCAACTCACGCGAGATTGTGATCACGGCCATCTTGTCACCTCCGGTCACCATCCAAGCAGCCATCGGGTCACGCCGAGAGAGCCATCGAAGCAATCTCAGTATAGCAAATGTGCGAGTGGAAGTCAACGTGCCCACGCGAGACTTGCCTTGGAACAAGTGCATAGTAGAATCAGAGTATCGACTTTGCGGACATCTGTCACCTTCTGGAGGTTCAACTGTGGAGAACAAACTAGCAGAACTCGAAACCCGTCTCGCCGAAATCAAGGATTTGGAGTCCGCTGCCTACGTCTTGCACTGGGACCAGAACGTTTACATGCCGTCCGGTGGGGCGGCGGCCCGCGGGCGACAGATCGCCACGTTGACACGTCTGGCGCACGAAAAGATGGTTGACCCTGACGTAGGCAGGCTGCTGGACGAGCTACAGCCCTACGCCGAGAGCCTGCCCTACGACTCGGACGAGGCCAGCCTGATCCGCGTGACACGCCGTCTCTACGAGGAAAAGAGCCGCGTCCCACCCCAGTTCACGGCCGAGTTCTACGACCACACGGCAGCCACTTTGGAGATGTGGAAGGGGGCCCGCCCGGCAGACGACTTTGCCAAAGTGCAGCCCTACCTGGAAAAGACGCTCGATCTGAGCCGCCAGTACGCCGGCTATTTCAACTGCGAACACATCGCCGACCCCTTGATCGGCAGACCGACACAGGATCCAGGCATGACGGTCTCTATCATACGCCCGCTGTTTGCAGAACTGCGAGACCAATTGGTGCCCATCGTACAGGCGATCACCGCGCAACCCCCCGCCGACGACGCGTGCCTGCACCAGCACTTTTCCGAAAAAGGACAATGGGATTTTGGGGTCGAGGTGATCAAACGGTTTGGCTACAACTTTGAGAGAGGCCGCCAGGACAAAGCCCCCCACCCCTTCACCATCGAGTTCTCCATCGGAGACGTGCGCATCACCACCCGCGTGGACGAGCACTACCTCGGCAGCGCATTGTTCAGCACGCTGCACGAGGCTGGGCACGCGATGTACGAGCAGGGCAGCCGGGCGGACTTTGAGGGCACCCTGCTGGCAGGCGGCACCTCGATGGGCGTCCACGAGAGCCAGTCCCGGTTATGGGAGAACCTCGTCGGGCGCAGCCGTGGCTTTTGGCGCCACTATTACCCGAAACTACAGGCCGTCTTCCCCAACCAACTGGCAAATGTCGGCCTGGACACATTCTACCGGGCGATCAACAAGGTCGAGCGCTCGCCGATCCGCGTCGAGGCCGACGAGGTGACGTACAATCTGCACGTCATGCTGCGCTTTGACTTTGAATGCCAGTTGCTCGAAGACAGCCTGGAGGTGCACGACCTGCCAGAGGCGTGGCGCGCACGTATGGAGGCCGACTTGGGCGTCGCTCCTCCGGACGACCGCGACGGCGTGTTGCAAGATATCCACTGGTACATGGACACTATCGGCGGCATGTTCCAATGCTACACGCTAGGGAACATCATGAGCGCCCAGTTCTTTGACGCCGCGCTGCAGGCTCACCCCGAGATCGAGGGCGAGATGGAGAACGGCGAGTTCGGCACGCTGCGCCGCTGGCTGATCGACAACATCTACCAGCACGGCCGCAAGTTCACGGCGCCCGAGTTGCTAGAGCGTGTCGCCGGCGGGTCGATGAGCATCGAGCCCTACGTCCGCTACCTGCGGGAAAAGTACGGGGAGCTGTACGAACTGTAGAGTTTTAGGGCAAGAGTCTCGCGGGATCTCACGCCAAGCCACAAAGGCGCCAAGTTTTATGCCTTTGCGTCTTGGCGCCTTTGCGTGAGATTTTGGCTCACTCCACCCACTCAAATCTGGCTTGGAAAAACCGCAGGTATCGCCAGTCCCTCAGTGTCGGACTGCCAATCCCTCAGTGTCGGACTGCCAGTCCCTCAGTGTTGAACTACCAGTCCCTCAGTATTGAACTACCAGTCCCTCAGTTCGGCGATTCAGCGCCAGGACAGGGCACTGAAAGCGCGCATCGCTCAAATCGCGCGGCCCGATTCACACCCGCTCAAATCGAGCTTGGAAAAACCGCGGGTACTTGGGCTCATAGACCATCTTGAGCCCGCGCGTCTGCTCGCGGGCTTCGTACACCGCCCTGATCGACTCGGCCACCACGTCCATGTGCGCCTGGGTATAGACCCGCCGCGGGATGGCCAACCGCGTCAGCTCCAGGGCCGGATAGCGATGGTCGCCCGTCTGCGGGTCGCGCCCGGCGCTGACGATGCCCCGCTCCATCCCGCGCACGCCCGAATCGAGGTACAGCTCCGCCGCCAGCGTCTGCGCCGGAAACATCCTGCGAGATGTGCGGGTAAAAGCCCTTGGCGTCCAAAAAGATGCCGTGGCCACCCACCGGCTGCACGATGGGAATCTCCCATAG
>CAZWPV010000106.1:0-7969 GCA_964635485.1 uncultured Anaerolineales bacterium | reverse complement strand
CGTCTCCGCGCCGGGCATGTCGAGGATCACGCGCGAGTCGGTCTGGCTGACGGTGGCGAAGGAGATGCGCGCCGGGAAGTTAGCCTTAATCAGCCCCGTGACCACGTCCACGCTCGGGCGCTGCGTCGCCAGGACCAAGTGGATGCCGGTAGCGCGCGCCATCTGCGCGATGCGACAGATGGTGCGCTCGACCTCGTCGGGCGCCAGCATCATCAAGTCGGCCAACTCGTCCACCAGCACGGCGATACGCGGAATCTTTGATCGCCCCTCCTTCTTCATCATGCGGTTGTAGTCGTCCAGGTTGCGCGCCGTGGCATCGGCAAAGAGCCTGTAGCGCTTGTCCATCTCCAGCGCCACCCAGCGCAACACCTTGACCACCCGCTCCAGGTCGACCTCCACCCGCCCATAGAGATGCGGCAGGCCGTTGAACCGCACCAGTTCCACCATCTTGGGATCGATCAAGACCATCCGCAGGTCTTCGGGCGTGTTGTTGTAAACGAAACAGGTGATGATGGACTTGATACAGACCGACTTGCCCGACCCGGTTGTACCGGCGATCAACAGGTGCGGCATTTTGGCCAAATCGGCCACGACCGGCTCGCCGGCCACGTCGCGCCCCAGGGCAAAGGCCAGCGGCGAATCGAGTTTGTGCAACTCCTCCGTTTCCATCACCTCGCGCACTCCCACGAGCTGCACCCTGCTGTTGGGCACCTCGATGCCGACGATGGATCGTCCGGGCACGGGCGCTTCGACGCGCAAACGCGGAGCCGCCAGCGCCAGCGCCAGATCGTCAGCCAAGGCACTGATCTGGTTCACACGCACCTTGCGGCTGCCGTGCTTCATCTGACCAGGACTGACACCGAACTGGGTCACTGTTGGTCCCACCCGCACTTCCGTGACGTCCACCTCCAAGCCGAACTGCTCCAGTGTATCCTTGATGATGCGTGATTTTTCCCTGAGCTCCTCGTCGCTCATCACCGGCCCCTCGGGCTCGCTCAGCAGATCGATCTCAGGCATCGTGTACTCGCGCGGGAGAGGCGCAGGAACGAGTGGCGTGGGCGTAACCGGAGAAGCAGCCTCAGCAGGAGATGGGGCCGGGCGAGAGGTTATCGTGACCGACGGCGGAGATGGTGGAGCGATCTTCTGGGAGGTAGGCTCCGGGCGCCGCGGAACCTGAGGTCGCGCCGAAGGCGGGGAGCGCACAGGCTGGGAAGGACGTGGCCTCCCCCCTTGTGCGGCGGCAGGCTCGGCAGATCTGGCTGGCCGGCGCTTTTCCCGCTCAACGAGGCGCCCTTGAAACACCACCCACACCTGTTTGATATCGGAAAAAGTGACGTCGAAAACCAGGCCCAGGGCCAGACCAAGCAACACAATCAAAAGCAGCATCGTCAACCACAAGCCGATGTTTTCCTCGAGCGTGACGTTTATCGCCCAGCCGACCAGGCCCCCGCTTCCATTGCAGAACAGGCCCCCGTCCAGCCCGCGCTCCACCAGCCTCAAAGGATCGTCTTGGCCAGCGACCGTGTGTGTCAGGCCCAACAGGCTGAAAAAGGCCAACTCCACGCCGACAAAGGGCCGCCAGCGCCACGAGATCGGGCGGTCGAGATAATGCGCCAGCCACAACAGACCGGTGGCAAGAATGGCCACAGTGACCGGGATGACCCCCCAGCCAAACAGATACCGCAGTAGATCGATCCATGGATCGACCAACTTTCCCTTCGTCACCCCAAGCAACGCCAACAGGGTGATCACACCCACTGCGAACACGATCAGAGCCAGAATCCACTGCACCGCCTGCCGAAACTGCGGATCTTTCAGCGTCGCACGCCAATCGAAGGGTTTTTGCCCTTTACTGCGCTGTTTGGTCATTCCCCACACCCACAAATCCATCGGGCAAATTCGTCTGCTCCACTTCCTGGGTCTCATCGACCTGCCGCAGACTCAGCCCCATCCGCCGCCGCTCACTGTCGATATTGATGATCAGGGCTCTCACAGTGTCCCCCTCGCTGATTACATTGCGGGGGTTGAGGAGATTGTCATCTGCCAGCTCCGAGACGTGGATCAGGCCCTCCAGCCCTTCCTCCACACGCACAAAAGCCCCGAAATCGACCACGTGGGTGACGATACCCTCGATGATCTGGCCGACCTGGTAACGCTCCTCGACGAACTGCCAGGGATCGGGCTGCAGCCGCTTGAGACTCAACCCCACCCGCCCGCGGTTTCGGTCCACGTTGATCACGTACACCTCCACGGGTTGACCCGAATCCAAAACGTCCCTGGGATGATCCACCCGTCCCCAGGCAAGCTCCGAGACGTGTATCAACCCCTCCAACCCACCCAGATCGATGAACGCGCCGAAAGAGCACAGGTTTGTCACACAGCCCTGACACACATCGCCAGGGGAGAGCCTTTCCAGCAGCGTCTGGCGGTTGTCCTCATCCTGGAAGGTTGCGCGCTCTGAGAGAACAAACCGGTTTTGCTCCGAATCCAATTCGATGATCTTGAGGCGCAGTCGCGACCCCACCAAATGCCGCAATTCACTCAATCGCTCATCCTCGTCGGCGGAGGGCGAAAGATTCGCCAAATGAGAGGCGGGGACAAAGCCCTGCAAACCGCTCCAACCGACCAGCACGCCGCCCCGGTTACATCCTATCACCGGCAACTCGAGCCACTCCTGCCGCTCCATCAGCTCGCACGCCCCACGCCAAGCATCCTCGATGGCCGCCGGATCCTCGGCCTCCGAAGCGTCGAACACCTGCCCGACCCCAGGCTCTACCGCTTCTGTCGCAAAGATCGCCCCGCAGTTCTCCTCGTCACACAACAGCGCTTGCCAATATCCATCATCCGGTGGCACATCCCCCGGGATCCACTTTGCTACCGTCTCCATCGCCACCTTGCCTCCCGTCTCCGACAAACATGCCCATTACGTGAAATGATTATATGGCAGTGCCAGAGCCTTGTCAAACCTCGCGCCGACTACCCTGCGAACCGTTCATCAACTCTTCCCGTTCCATCTCTGCCAACGTCCGGGCTACCGCCTCTATCGCCACACGCTGCTTGCGGTACAGGTCAGACTCGCTCATCGCCAGCCGCCGAGCGATCTCCCGCACCCGGCGGCCCTGAAGGAACTTGAGATCGAGAATGTTGTACAGAATCCATTCCGGCGCGGTCATTTGCTGCTTTCCATCGGGGCGCTGGCGCTCGATCGCCTGCTCCAGCACAGCGCGCAGCCCCCTTGCCACGTTGCCCTCGTGCTCCCCCACTGCGCGCGCGACCACGCTCAGAGCCAGAAGCGGGCTCGTCGTCAACTTTGGCCCTCCCCAGTAGTGGTTGAGCGCGTCTCTGACCCACTGCCGGAAATCGGGCGCTTCCACCACGTCAAAGCCGGCCAGCGCCTGCTCTCCAACGTAATGCACCACACCCCGACGGCGCTGAATGTCCTCGATCTCGGGGATGATCTGCTCCAGCGCGCCAAAGATGCCCTGCTGAAGCTGACGATCCTCCAGGGCCGCCGCCGACTGGGCGAGCAGGGCGTCCATACCCACCTGCTCCTCCGGCGTCAGATCAGGCTCTGGGGCGCGCGCCGCCACACCCACCACGCCGACGACGACGTCCTGACCCTTGGTGCGCAACGGGGCCAGCCAGTAACCATCCCACACAAACAGATCCCCGTACCGCTCGAGCCGTCGCCCGTCGGACGATCCATTGTTCTCGGCCGCAGCAGTCGATACCCGCCACGCCTCCGGCAGCAGCCGATCCGCCGCATCCGGTTCCAGCGACCCGCACACCACCTCCAGGTGCGGCTTGCCGTCGTCGATGACGGCCACGAACGCCGTCTCCACCCGCAGCAGGTCACACAGCGCCGTGAGCACGTTCTCCAGAAACTGCTGCAGGTCGGTCGTCGTCAACAGCCGGTTGCTCAACTGCTGTATCCACTCGATCTCTGGGTGATCCTGGCGGTAGAGCGCTCGATCGAGCAACGGCTTGGTCAGCTCGATGGCAAACTGCATCAACAGCACCAAACCGACGACGCCAAAGAGGGTCAGGCGGTTGCTCGGCAGGCCGAGCCAGCCTCCCGCCTGCGACGTACCGACGACGACCACGACCAGGAGCATGGCGAGAAATGGCCCGCGCAGCAGGAAGCGCGCCAGCCGGCGCTTGACCACCCGGTCGGGTGTGAGGGCACCGAAGAAGGTCACGCTGTAGGCGAGGATCAACAGCATCAGACCGACCGCCACGTTCCCCAGCACCAGCAGCGACCACAGCGCCAGGCTTGGGGCATAGCTCGGCCAGCCCGCCAGGAGCAGGTAGGGGAAAACGCCGGCCGCCGGGGCCGCAAAGGTGACCGTCAGGTAGGCCATCCGACGCCGGGAGGTCGAGGTGAGACAACGGCGGCGCGCCCACAGCACGTTAGCGCCCCCCCAGCCTACAGCGGCGAAAAAGTACAGAACGAAAAATGGAAAGAGGCGTCCCGGCAGCAGATGCGGCGCGTCATACGTCAGAGCACCCCCGTACACGACGAAATCGCCAAAGGCCGCCCCCAGCAGCAGGAGCGCGCTGATCACGTAGCTGACGAGCACGGAGACGTCGCGCATTCTGCTCCGAGCGCCGGTCGTGATCAGCAGCGCGTTGGAAAAATCCAGGTAGACGGCGGGGATAAAGGCGATACCCACCCACTGAAACCGCAGCCACGAGGCGGCCACGGCGACGTCCTGAACCCCGAACAGCGCCAGGTCGGCAAAGTAGGTGAGCATCACGCAGGCCAGCAGGCCGGAAAACGAACGGGCTACGTGGTTGCGAAAATTGTAGATGAGGATGTAGAGAATAAGGGCACAGGAGAAGATAACGACACACGAGGCAAGTACGACGTTAACCAGTTCAAGAAAAGCCTGTAACTCAAACGCCGACAAGAAACCCATCAATCCAATTACAACCCCACACTATCGCAGAGATTCCCCAAAGAACAACGCAATGTCACAGTTGGGCCAATGGCGATCACTATATCCACAAAAGGCCAACCCTCGCGACCGGCAGAACCGAATGGCCGGATAGTTCTTTGTAGGCACTTCGATCACCAAGCGACTCAGTTCGTTCTCGCGCCCCCACTGGGCCGCAGCGTGCAGCAGCGCCGTTCCCATCCCGCGCCGCCGCCAGGCGCGACCGACGACCAAATCCCCCACCCAGGCGATGCCGTGCTCGTCCTCGGCGGTCAGGGCTACGTATCCGCGAATCGCTCCGTCGTGCTCCACCACCATGAAGCCATCGCGCCGCTTCCAGCCGGCCAACAAACACGCATTCTGGCGCGGGTAGTCGACCTCAACCTCACGGGGTAGATACGCCTCCCGAAAGACACTCGTCACCACGCCGCCCTCCTCCCGAACCTCCATCTGCCAGACGCGATCGGTGGTGTAAGAATGATCCAGCACAGCGCACAGTTTTAGATCCCTTGGCCTCGCGGGGCGCACTTGCATCGACACACTCTCCAAAAAAAGTTCTGGGCATCATTCTACCATCAGGCCCCAGTTGAGGCAAGTCAGCGCAAAGACCCCCGAGGTTGTGCGACCTGCAGTCGCCTGAAACCTCGGAGGTCTTTTTTGCCGTCTGTACTATAGGATTACTCGATCTTGCGGGCGCGTCGTCTGCGGACGATGGCGCGGATGAGGAAGAAAAGCCCAACCAAAGGTCCAAAGACCACAACCAGCACCGGGAGGACGATGACGACGATAACGATGAGCGCGTCCACCAGGAATTGCAGCACGCGGACGAGGGCCTCGAACGAATCGAGCAGCGTCCTATCCGGGTGCCAACCGCCGATCTCGATAGGCTGCAGCAGTTCGTCAGGCGTCAGCTCGATGGACACCGATGACATCGCCGCCGACTGCTCCAGATACTGCATGCGCCCCTTGATCACCTCGATCTCCGTCTGGATTCGCTCCAGTTGGGCATAGACTTCGAGCGCGGCCTCCGTGTCCTCGGCCTCGTCCAAAAACTCGAGCAACTTGGCCTCGGCGGCCTCCTTGCTGCGCAGCCGCGACTGCAGGTCGACGTACTCGTCGGTCACGTCGTCGCTGGAGACGTTCTCGCTGCGCACCTCGCTGGCCAGGCCGCGAAACTGCTCCAGCGCCTCGTCGAGCCTCTCGGCGGGGATGCGGAGCTGCACCGACGCCCGTTTGGACTCACCGGACTGGTACACGTTCGACTGGACGACGTAGCCGCCCATCTCGTTGGTCACATCCTTGATCTCCGCCAGGGCCTCCTCGGTATCGGGCACCACCAGGTCGAGCCAGGCGTTGCGGATGATGAGGCGCTCGGCGACACTGCCGGTCGCAAGCTCTTCGTCGGCATAGTTGGCCCCATCACCGGCTGGCGCTTCGGCCCGATCCCAATCGGCCGCCGCTTCCTTCTCCGCGACGGGCTCACGCGGCGCGTATCCACCCTGCGTCTCCATTGGCGCGCTGGCCAAGCACCCGGTCACGGCCAGCAACAGCAGGGAAACAATCACACCATATATGATCTTTTTACGCATCTTTGCTCTCCTTTTCATCTGTGTTTTTCACCCATAAGACGTCGGGAGAGGCGTTCGGGTTCCCGATCAACGTCCTACTTCCAGGCGCTCGATGAGACGGAGGGGCAGGCCGCGGGCGCGCATGCGCTCCTGCGTGATGGAGATCGAATAAGCCACGCGACGGAACTCCCAAACCTTCTTGTCCAGGTTGAGAACCGCGTAAGCCGCCCGTGGATCCCCGTCACGAGGTTGGCCCACGCTGCCGGGATTGATGATCATGCGCTGCTTGCCGAGATGGAGGGGATTGGCAAAGGTGGGAATCAACGTGTCGCAACGTTCCCGCTCCTCGTCCAGTCCAAAGATGACGGGGATGTGGGTATGACCCACGAGGCAAAAAGGTGTATCAAAATGCGAAAAGTTGGCATAGGCCACATTGGCATCCAGAATATACTCCCACACCGGCTCACGGGGGCTGGCGTGGGCCAGGTAAAAACCGTCCTTTTCTGTGTGAGTGGGAAGTCCGCTCAGATACTCACGCACAGCGGGCCTGAGTTCCGACCGGGCCCAGGTGTTGGCGATGCGAGCGTCTGTGTTAAATGTATCGATGTCCAGCCTACCCAGCGCAGCCCAGTCGTGATTGCCCGCCAGGCTGATGTGGGGAAAATCCTGGATTCGCTCCACACACTCGTTGGGATCGGGACCATACCCTACCAGATCGCCCAGGCACCAAATCTCGTCGAATTCCGGCGCATCGGCCAGCACAGCCTCCAAAGCCACCAAGTTAGCGTGAATGTCGGATAGGATCAAATAGCGCACAACGTCGTCCTCCACGTAAAGTGGGAAGCATTATATACCGATTCGGGGTTTTCTGCCATATCCCGACTTTTGGTAAAGCCCACCACCTCACGAGCCGGGTTGGTCGGACGGGCGCTTCATACGCGGAAGAAGGCAGGCATCCCACACGAGCCACAGCCACAGGAAAGCAGGGATCAACGAGACGGCGATGCAGACCCATATTGAGCGGAAGGCGTACCACGAAACCGCCGGAACTGCTAGCAGGGCCCAAATAGTCGTCAAGCCGACGGCAACTTTGAATATAAGGTCGTGGGTTCTCGTCCTGCCAAGCCAAGATTCCCTGAGATAAACCCTGAACTTGTTAAGGTAAGGGTCATCAAGCTCCTGTTCGTTGAGGCTCTTTTCATACAGGGTGAGCACTCGCTCGCCATCTACCGTCAAAGTCTCCTCCGCCTCTCTCGCCTGGGCCAAACGATAGCTGTGGTAGAGCTGTCCCCGTTTCTGCACGACAGCCCACACCCACGAAATAAGCATCCCAAAGAGGGGAATCGCAACCATCAGCACCCTCAAAAGCAGGGGCGTTCTATAAATAAACGCGGTAATGCTCGCAATGGAACCAAAAACACCGAGCAGGACGCCGTTCGCCGCTACAAAGTAGCTGGCTCTTTG
>CAZWPV010000105.1:5296-8046 GCA_964635485.1 uncultured Anaerolineales bacterium | reverse complement strand
GGGCATACAGCGCCTCGCCCTCGTCGGGGAAAACGGCCTTGAGGCCAAAGCGCAGGGCGAGCAAAACCAGCGCGCCGGCCAGAAGGCGCAGCACCCGCTGCCACAGCGGGCCGGTCGCACTGAAAGGCACCCACTGCCCCGTCAGTACGATCCCCACGCCCGCCCCCAGAAAAACCCCCATTGCGCTGGTAACATTGTCCGAGGGATAGATCAAGGCGAACGTCAGCGGTATGACCACGACCAGCGCCAGGCGCACGGCCAAGCCCGTACTCTTGAGCCAGGCCTCGATGCGCGGCACCAGGAATATGTAAACGGCCAAGAGTACAGCCCCGATCATCCAACCCCCCAGCACGTCGGTGGGAAAGTGCACCCCCAGGTAGATGCGGGAGAAACCGATCAACACCATCAGCAGCGCCGCGACGCCCCAGGCCCAACGCTTGCGAAGGTAGAACGCAATGATGCCCCATACGACGACGGCCGACTGCGAGTGACCGCTGGGAAACCCGTACCCTTCGGCATCGTGCAGCTTGACAGCCGGATCGAGATCGAACGGGCGCGGGTGTGCAAACAACCCCTTTGCCCCCGAGTTGACAAAGGTCGAGAAGAGAAAGAAAAAGGCCAGGCGCGCGCCAAAGGCGAAATCCACACACCACAGGATCAACGGCAGGAGGATGAGAAAAAAGTCCTCCTCCCCCATAAAGGTGATGGCCTTGAAAATCGCGTCGAGCGCCGGCCCGTGCACCGACTGCACGGCGCGGATAAGCTCAAGCCCCCATTCCCACATTCCTTCCATGGTCAACCTCCCTCCCTGTTATCCAGATGGATTGTCATCTCGCTACCTTTTTACCGCCTGACAAGCTCCTGGGCATCCGAGCGCCCCTCTCGCAACACCTACCACAGATAGTGAACCGGATCCTTGATATATTTTTCGTAGACGGCCTTCACGCCCGCCATCTGCTCGTCCGTCAGCGGCGGCAGGTCAGAAGCCGTCATGTTCGATTCGACGTGCGCCAGCTTGGATGCACCGGGGATCACGCAGCTCACCGCGTCGAACATCAGCACCCAGCGTAGCGCCCAGATGACCAGGATCGGATCGTCCGGGAACAGCTCCTTCAGCTCGTCCACGGCGTCCAGGCCGGTCTCGAAATCGACCCCGGAAAAGGTCTCGCCCTTGTCGAAAGCCGCCCCATCGCGGTTGAACGTGCGGTGATCCTGGGGCCCAAACGTCGTCTGGCGTGTCATCTTGCCGCTCAGCAGCCCGCTGGCCAGTGGCACGCGCACGATGACGCCGACGTTCTTCTGCTCTGCCAAGGAGAAGAACAGCTCCGAGGGCCGATGGCGGAACATGTTAAAGATGATCTGCACCGTGGTGACGTTGGGGTACTCGATGGCCTTGATCGCCTCCTCCACCTTCTCCACGCTGACGCCCAAATTGCGAATCTTGCCCGCCTGCTTCAGCCGGTCGAACAGGGCGAATATCTCGGGCCGGTAGTACACCTCCGTCGGCGGGCAGTGGAGCTGAATCAGGTCGATGGTCTCGACGCCCATGTTCTTCAGGCTATCATCCACAAATCCCTCCAGCACCTCCGGCGTGTAGCCCTCGTTCACGTGCGGGCTGATCCTGCGCCCGCACTTGGTAGCGATGCGCACCTCCTCTTTGCGCGCCCTGACCACACGGGCGACCGCCGCCTCGCTGCGGGTGCCGCCGTACACATCGGCGGTATCGATAAAGTTGACCCCCAGGTCGATGGCGCGGTTGATGATCGTCTCCGCGTTCTCGTCGCTGAAGGGCTCCCCCCAGCGCCCGCCCACCTGCCACGTGCCCAGGGAAACCTCCGATACCTCGAACCCCGTCTTGCCCAGTGTTCTGTACTTCATCACGCACCTCCTCTGATTGCAGCACCTGCTTTGATTATACTCACCGCCGACTACAGGTCAAACGCGGGCACAGATCGATATTGACAGACAGGCCAAACCGCATAGAATTACCAAGACGCCACCCAGGAGGAAAACACGATGACAGAAAATTCATCACCCGATATATCCCCCACCGCCCGCCTGCACCTCGGCGCGGCCTATTATCCCGAACACTGGCCGGAGGAGCGCTGGCCTGAGGACGTGCGCCTGATGCAGGAGGCCGGGTTCACCGTCGCGCGCATGGGCGAGTTCGCCTGGTCGACCTTTGAGCCGGCCGAGGGCGAGTTCCACTTTGACTGGCTCGACCGCGCCATCGCCTTACTGGCCGAGGCAGGCATCGTCTCCGTGCTCGGCACGCCCACCGCCGCCCCACCCGCCTGGCTGACGCACGCCCACCCTGATACATTGGCAATGGACGAGTACGGCCGCCGCGCCCAGCACGGCAACCGCTGCCACTACTGCGTCAACTCGACCGAATATAACGACGCCACGCGCCGCATCGTCGGCGCGCTGGCCGAGCACTTTGGCCCCAACCCCCACGTCATCGGCTGGCAGATCGACAACGAGTTCAACCGCACCTGCTATTGCGATCACTGCCGCGCGCGCTTCCAGGCCTACCTGGCCGAACGCTTCGGCTCGCTCGAGGCGCTCAACGAACACTGGACAACCGCCTACTGGAGCCAGACCTACTCAGCCTGGGAGCAGATCCCCATCCCCATCGGCAACCACAATCCAGGGCTGATGCTGGCGTTCAGGCAGTTCGTCACCGAAAGCTATTGCCAGTTCCAAAAATTGCAAACCGACATCCTGCGCCCGCACCTGCAGCCGGGCGT
>CAZWPV010000105.1:0-5286 GCA_964635485.1 uncultured Anaerolineales bacterium | reverse complement strand
GTGTGGATCACGCACAACTTTATGCTGTGGTTCGACGGATTCGACCACTACAAGGTGTCCGAGGATCTCGACCTGGCCTCGTGGGATTGGTACGTGGGTATGGGCCACCTGGACCACTTGACCTGTGGCGCGGCCCACGACCTGGTGCGGGGGTACAAGCGGCGCAACTTTTGGCTGATGGAGACGCAACCAGGGCGCGTCAACTGGAAACCGGTCAACACGGCGCTGAACCTAGGCGAGATGCGGACGATGGCCTGGCATGCGGTCGGCCATGGGGCGGACGCGGTGCTCTATTGGCAGTGGCGCTCGGCGCTGAACGGGCAGGAGCAGTATCACGGCGTGCTGATCGACCAGTCAGGCCAGCCCTTGCCCATCTATGAGGAGGTGCAGCAGATAGGCCTCGATTTTGAAAACGCCGCCCCCATCCTGGCGGGATCCAAGCCCGCACCTGCCGAAGTCGCCATCCTCAACGATTACGACAGCCGCTGGGCCATCAAGGGGCAGCGCCACCACCAGGACTTTGACTACGTGGAGCACCTGCTCCACTACTACCGCCCCATCGCCATACGCAACAAGCCGGTCGACATCATCTCCACCGACGCGCCGCTCGATCAATACCGCCTGGTGATCGCGCCGGCCCTGCACATCATAGATGACGAGCTCGCCGAGCGCCTCAAGGCGTTCGTCGCCAAGACCCGGCGGCTCGTTCTCACCCTGCGCAGTGGGGTGAAGGATGAGTACAATGCCTTATTGCCGGCACGCCCGCCAGGGCCGATGGCCGAGATCGCGGGGATCGAGGTAGAGGACTATTACGCCCTGCAGGAGGAGATTCCAGTCAAGGGAAGGCGGGTTTCCGGCACCGGGCGGATTTGGGCCGAGAGGCTCAAACCACTGAACAATATTACCACCCCCGTCGCCAACTACGGTCCGTCCAATGGCTGGCTGGACGACCAGTTCGCTATCACTGTAAACATGCACAAACAGGGGGTGATATACTACGTCGGCACGTACCTCGATGACCGGGCTCAGCAATCGCTCATGGATATGGTCACCGGACAACTGCGCATCGAATCCGTGATGCAAACGCCTCTGGGGGTCGAAGCCTGTAAGCGTGTGAGTGCAGAGGGGGAGGACATCATCATCCTCATCAACCACACCACGAAGGAACAGGCCGTGACGCTGCCCTGGCCCGCCCACGAGCACCTGCTGGAATTATCGATCGAGGGCACGGTGAGAATGGCCCCTTACGGCGTCCTGGTGCTAACCAAAAGACCCGAAGAGTCGACGGACGCGTAGAGTTGTTCAAAAATAACTTGGTTTGTAGTGCCCGCTAAAGCAAGCCATTCTTAAACACCTGCTCGGAGTCACGGTCCCATCTGGGCAATCACGTCGCCACCTTCGAGCACCTGAACGCCCCAATCCCCCCCTCCTGTCCCCCCCGCAAGCGGGGGAGAAGAAAAGGGTTGACCAGGCGCAATCGCCACGTCCCAGCGCTGCACCTCCATCCCACCCCGGCGCAGCACGACCGTCCCCTTCAGCGGGCGCGTGGTCGCCACCGCCACCTGGGCGCTATCCCCCGAGGGCAGCAGCCGGATGGCCACCTCCGCATTGGCCCAGTTGTAGCCGCCGATGCCGCTTACCGGGTACCAGCGCTCCGTCCAACTGACGCTCGCCCCCGGCTCCAGCGTCCAATAGTCCCAAAAGGTCGGCGTGCGCCCGCCCCACAGCTCAAAGTAACGGCTGCCGTCGTCGGTCCACAGGTCGGACGGCAGGTCGCCCATGCAGAATATCTTGACCCCCGTGGCGGTGGCGGGCGGAAAGACGCGCACGATGCCCTGATCGTTTCCCGGATCGTACGCGCCCACAAAGCCTGCCTGCGCCGGGTTGGCGAACACCCCCAGGTACTGGTGCCACTCGCTGTAGCGGCTGAAATCCCGCCCGTCGTGCACCGGCCAGGCCATCTGCCCCTTTGAATCGGGAAGCCCCCCATCGCCGGTCGAGTGGACGGTGACCGCATCGTCGGGCAGGATAAAGGTCAGGTTGGGCGACGGCGTGTTGCCGTCGGAGACGGTCAGCATCGCGTTGGCCCAGAACTGGTACGGCTGCGCCTCATCCGTGGGGTTGCTGATGCGCGGCGTGACGCTGAAGGTGTTGCGCCCACCCTCCAACTGGATCGTCACTTCGACCGTCATCCCGGTGCGATCCTCCGTGTCCCAAACGCGCACGCCGTTCCACAGCAGTTGATATTCCCAGAGCCGGTACTCGTTCAGCCCGTGCTCCTCGGTGGGAAAGGCCCACTCCATCCCGCCGGTGGCAAACCACCACTCGCGATACCCCCAGCGGGTGGGCTTGACGACAGGGTTGGCGTAAAAGAGCTGCCGGCCGGTGGTCAGATCCGTCCAGCGCAGGATACGCCCTCCCAGCTCCGGCACGACGACCAACTGCACGTACTCGTTCTGGATAATGACGGCGCGATAAGTTTTAGGAACAGGGGGCGTGACGGCGCCAAAGTCGAGGCGCGGGTAAGGATAGATGTGATCGTCGGGAGCGGTCTCCACCAGCGCACCATGCCAGCCGTAGGTGTTGAGCGTGATGTCCTGCTCCCAAACGGCCACGGCGGGTGGCGACGTGGGAGCCGGTGTGCAAGTCGGCTCCGGCGTGGAGGTCGGTGGGTTCGTCGGTTGGATCGTTGGTTGGTCTGTTGGTCTGCTCGTCGGCTGGATGGTTGACCGGATTGTTGGTTGGCTCGTCGGCAGGTCGGTCGGCAGCGCGGAAGGAGCGGCTTCGACCTGGGCGGTGATGGGGGGGATCGACGTGGACGTGGGTGTAGTGAATCTGCACGCGACCGCCATCCACAGCAGCACCCACGTCAGCAGCAGAGAAAGCGCGCCTCGTCTTTGCCTACGATTCACTGTTTCACCTCCAAAGAAACCATAACACCGATACGCTGCACCGTCAAGTCATTCTCAGTGCAAACCCGCACCACCGGAATGGTCATCCAAGCACGTTGCAATAGTTGTTGCAACAATTTCGATTCGAAAACATGGTATACTTTTTGTAATATAAACTTGTGTTCTGCCGCAGCGGTGAGCCGGAAGGCACCCGATGCCAAGCTTGGGATTTGTAAAGGAATAACTTGAAGTTATTCCTTTACAGGCCCACATTCTCTCCACACGCCGTTGACACAGTATGAAGCACGCAACCACCCTACTCGCACTAGGCACGTTATGCCTATCCCTCGCCTGTAGCCAAGCCGCTCCTTTTCCTCTCAATGCACAACAATCAGATTTCGCCGAACTGCTCCCGCCGGGCACCCGGTTTATAGAGGAGGTTCGCCTCGACACCGACAACGACGGGAGCGAAGAATGGGTCGTCTTTTACTACTTTGACCTGACGAACGATACAAGAGACCCCGCCGACCCAATCGGCGGCGTCGTCTACCGATCCCTCGAGCCGCCCCTTCAGGACCTCGTAGCGCACTGCCTGCTTCCCAACAGTTGGTGCTACCACACCCACTGCCCCACAGAGGATCCTCCACCTGTCGATAACAGATACCTGTGCGATGGCAAGTGCAGCGCCAAGATGGAGGAAATCATCGCAAAAAATGACGGCAAGGAACTCGTCATCAGAGACAGGACCGGTCAGGAGACGACGAAAGTCACGATATTTAGCTGGGTTCCCGCAACTGTTGAGGGCTGCTCCGAGGGCCACTACGAAATGAGAGGTCAGTTCTCCGGGGATCGCGTGATCGTCAAAGAGAATTCTGATACAGTCATTGTCGACACTCTCTCGCAAGATCTTGCTATGACCGCGGAGAGAGCCACGTACTCGACTGAGGGCACAGAGTCCTTTTACAAATCTCTAGACATTATATTCTCCCCAGACAACGAGGTGATCCTGTTCCCCGGGGAATGTGACAATGTCATGCTCTCTCCTTACCCCGAAAAGACCGTCATGGCGTTTTACAGTCATTACAACGAGGAAACAGCTCAAAAGTATTTTGCCGACGGTGTGTGGGAGCGATTGAAGGGATGTGCGGGCCAGTTCAACTGCGGGTGCAGCGTACCACCAGACCAAGTCGAGCGCATACAGGTGAAGGAGCAACCAGAGTCAGTCTTTTTAACACAAAACGACACGGCAGTTTTAACTCTAGTCAAGTGCATACACAAAGACAGAAACACAGACCCGAAAACTCTAGTCACCTGGTCCTTGAAGCGAGGGAATGACGGCCAATGGAAAATAACCAGTCTAGTATCTTCTGAGGAGACCGCACAATAAGGCCCCCCCTCCGTAAACCAACGGCGTCTTTGGCAATCCCTCAAAGAAACCGGATCTCGGCCCGAATTACAATTCAGGCCAAGATCATAACTTTTCCGCTAATGATGAAACAGCCGCACTCCCGAGAACGCCATCACCATCCCATACTCGTCGCAGGCCTCGATGACGACGTCGTCCCGCACCGAGCCGCCGGTTACCCGGCCACGGCAGCATATGGCCTGACTTCTTGCTTCAGTCGCTCTGCCACTGCCTCCTCTGTGACGTCGAGATCATAGTCCATCTGCAATCCCAACCAGAACTGCGGCGACATATCGAAATAGCGCGCCAAACGGAGCGCCGTATCCGCGGTGATGCTGCGCTTGCCCAACACGATCTCGTTGATGCGCCGGGGAGATACGCCTATGCTCAGAGCCAGGCGATTCTGGCTCAAACCCATCGGCTCCAAAAACTCCTCTAATAGCACTTCTCCAGGATGAACAGGCCTTAACTTTCCCTCGGTCATCGCTCTATCTCCTAGTGATAATCCGTGATCTCCACATTGTAAGCATCACCATCGCGCCACTCGAAACAAACACGCCACTGATCGTTGATGCGAATGCTGTACTGCCCAACTCTATCTCCCCGAAGCTTTTCCAGGCGATTCGCAGGCGGAACGCGCAAATCCTGTAAGGTTACAGCGCGATTCAGCATGCGCAACTTTCGCAGGGCAACCTGCTGGATATCCCGTGGCAGCTTTCGGGAAACCCGCCGCGAGAATATCCCTTCGGTCTCTTTGCACCCAAAGCTTCTGATCACTGCAATGATTATATAACGTTTAACGTTAAACGTCAAGAGTTAGTGATGGAACAGCCGCACCCCCGAGAACGCCATCACCATCCCGTATTCGTCACAGGCTTCGATAACAACGTCATCCCGCACCGAGCCGCCGGGCTGGACGACGTACCTGACCCCGCTCTGGGACGCCCGGTCGATAGAGTCGCGGAAGGGAAAGAAGGCATCGGAGGCCAG
>CAZWPV010000104.1:0-8049 GCA_964635485.1 uncultured Anaerolineales bacterium | reverse complement strand
GCCCCAGCGTGTTGGGGTTGGTCAGCATCAATCCTGCCAGCCGGTCGCCGTGCTCATCACACGCCGCCCTCAGCGCATCCAGATCGACGTTGCCGCCCGACGGGACATCGGCTGCTTCGGAGGGAACCTCTACCACGCGCAGCCCGCTCATCGTCGTGCTGGCCGGGTTGGTGCCGTGGGCCGAGTCCGGCACGAGGATCACGTCCCGCGCCGCGTCGCCCCGATCCAGATGGTAAGCACGCATCATCAACACACCCGTCAGCTCGCCCTGAGCCCCCGCCGCCGGCTGCAAGCTCACGCCCGCGAACCCCCCGATCTCTTTGAGGAATTCCTGCAGGTAATACATCAGAAAGAGCGCCCCCTGCACCGATTCCTCGTCCTGGTAGGGGTGGAGGTGGGCAAAGCCCGGCAGGCGGGCCACCTCCTCGTTGACTTTGGGGTTGTACTTCATCGTGCAGGAGCCGAGTGGATAGAAGCCGGTGTCTACAGAATAGTTCATCTGAGAGAGGCGCGTGTAGTGACGGACCACGTCCGCTTCGCTCACCTCCGGCAGAGCAAGCTCATCCCGCACCAATTCCGTGGGCAAGTTGGCAGGTGGCACGTCCAGGTCCGGCAGCACAGCGGCGCAGCGACCAGGGCGAGAAAGCTCGAATAGCAGAGGTGCTGTCATGCCGCCACCTCCTCCAGCGCCTCTACCAGCATGTCGATCTCCTCGCGCGGGTTCATCTCCGTGACGCACAGGAGCATGTGACCATCCAACTGCGCGTAATCCCGTCCCAGATCGTAGCCGCCGATGATGCCCCATTCGGCCAGCAGATACTCGTTCACCTCTTGCACCGGCCAAGGGCAGCGGACCACGAACTCTTTGAAAAACGGCCCATCGTCAACCACAGAAAACCCGTCGATCTCTCCAATCCGCTGTTGAGCATAATGCGCCTTGTGGTAACACAGCTCCGCCACCTGTCGCATCCCGCAGCGGCCCAAGGTGGCCATATAGACCGCCGCCGCCAGCGCCACGAGACCCTGGTTGGTGCAGATATTCGACGTGGCCTTTTCCCGGCGGATGTGCTGCTCGCGCGTCGAGAGGGTGAGGACAAAACCCCGCCTATCCTCGGCATCGACCGTCTGGCCCACCAATCGACCTGCCATCCTGCGCACGTACTCCTCGCGGGTGGCAAAGAATCCCAGGTACGGCCCGCCAAAGTCGAGCCCCGCGCCCATCCCCTGTCCCTCACCCACGACAATATCGGCCCCAAACTCGCCCGGCGGCTTGAGCAATCCCAACGCGATGGGATCGGCCACGACGACGAAGAGCGCCCCCACCGCGTGCGCCGCCTCGGCTAGCGGCGCCAAATCCTTAATATGGCCAAGGAAATCGGGATACTGAACAACCAAGCAGGCCGTCTCGCTGTCCAATTCCTGATCTCCAATCTCCAATCCCATCCCCTGAGTGTACGTGCACACCACAGCCCGGTACTCAGGATGCACGTAAGGGGAGAGAGCGACCTTGCGCCGCTTCATCCGATGGACGTTGACGGCGGTGATGACCGCCTCGGCGGTAGCCGTCGCACCATCATAGTGGGAGGCATTGGAGACATCCATCCCCGTCAGCGCGCAGATCATCGTCTGGTACTCAAAGATGGCTTGCAAGGTACCCTGACTGACCTCGGGCTGGTAAGGGGTGTAAGCGGTGTAGAACTCGCCCCGACGGAGAACGGCATCCACCACGGCGGGGACAAAGTGGCGGTACGCGCCCGCTCCCAGAAAGCAGGGCCCGTCGGCGGTGGTAAAGTTGGACCTGGCGAGACCCTCCAGCTCCCAGCGGGCCTCCATCTCCGAGAGAGCGGGCGGCAAGTTCAGATCGGGGAAGCGGGCATGGGCGGGCACGTCCGCGAACAGCTCTTCGACAGACCGAACGCCGATGGCCTCGAGCATAGCCCGGCGATCGGCGTCACTGTGCGGGATATAAGGCATAGATCACCCAGAGAAACGCAATGCGCGAAACGCGCCAAAACACCGCGCTCTGCGCCTTACGCTTCGCCTTCCTCTTCAGCGATACGCGCCTCATAGTCGCCGGCGGCCGCGAGAGCGTCAAACTCGGAAGGATCGGACGGAGCAAAGCGGATCATCCAGCCTGCGCCGTAGGGGTCCTGGTTGACCAATTCCGGCGCATCCTCCAACTCTTCGTTGATGGCGACGATCCCTCCGCCCATCGGCATGTAGAGATCGGAAGCCGCCTTCACAGACTCGACGACGCCGAATATATCCCCCTTCTCAAACTCGTCTCCTTCCTCCGGCAGTTCCACGTAGACGACGTCGGACAGGGATTCCTGCGCATGATCGGAGATGCCGCAGACGATTTCGTCTCCATCCCATCGCGCCCATTCGTGGTTCTCGGCATACCGTGCCTCTCGATCCAGTTTCATCGCTATCACTCCTTTTATGGATATGACGCTCACCACCTTCGCACTTTGACCGACCCTTGGAATTTATTATACCCAACGAACTCTGCCAGGGCAAACCCAGACGAGGCCGATTTGGCCAGCTAGACAACCCTCGGCACCCGGGCCAGGATCTCAGAGACCACCTCGTAGTTGATCGTCCCCAGCCAGTCGGCCACTTCCTCGGCGGTGATGGCGTCGTCGCCCTGCCTGCCGATCAGCACCACCTCGTCGCCCACGCGGACGTTGGGGATGTGGCTGACGTCGACCATCGTCTGATCCATGCACACCCGGCCCACGGTGGGCGCGCGACGGCCGCGCACCAGCACCGATTGCCAGCGAGTGGGCGCGCGACGAAAACCATCGGCATAGCCGACGGGGATAACGGCGATGGTCTCCTCACCCTGCGTCTGGTAGGTGTTGCCGTAGCTGACGTAGCTGCCCGGCGGGAGCGTCTTGACCTGGGCGATGGTCGTCTTCCAGGCCAGCGCGGGACGGAAGCCCTCAGGGAGCTGGACGTGAGGCGAGGGCTGGAGGCCGTACAGCGCCAGGCCCAGGCGCACCATGTTGAAGCGCGCCTCCGGGAGGCGCAAGAGAGCAGCCGAGTTGGCGCAATGCACGATACGGAAATTTATGCCGAGCCCGGCCAACTGTCCCAGTGTCTTTAGGAACCGATCGAGCTGCCAGCGCGTGTACTCCAGCGTCTCATCGTCGGCCACGGAAAAGTGGGTAAAGATGCCCTCCAGATCGAAGCCGGGCAGGTCGCGAATATCCTGTACGAAAGAAACCACCTGGTCGGGCAACAATCCCAGCCGCCCCATGCCAGTATCTACCTTGACGTGAACGCGGGCAGTGCGGCGCAGCTCGGTAGCGGCGCGGCTATAGGCCCGCGCCACGTCGGCATCGTAGAGCGTGAGGGTGACGTCGTGCAGCAGGGCCCGCTTCGCCAGCCAAGCCGGAGTATAGCCCAGGACGAGAATCGGAGCGTCCACCCCACTCTGGCGCATACGCACTGCCTCGTTGACCGAGGCAACTCCGCAGCAGGAGGCGCCATTGTTAAGCGCGGTGCGGGCGACGGTGATCGCGCCGTGCCCGTAGGCGTCGGCCTTTAGCACCGCCTGCACCTGCACGTCCGGCCCGACGATCTCCTTGACCTGGCGCACGTTATAGGCCACCGCCTCCAGATCGACCTCCACCCAGGTGGGCCGAGCGGGACGAGCGGCCCGCACCACGTGCCCATCCGTTCGCTGCACCAGCCTGGCTGCGTCAGCCGGGTCGGCCAGGAGCCCCCCTGCCACATCTTCCATCCGGGTCTCTACGTCCCCCTTGACCAACACCACGTCCCCCGACTGGAGTTGCGGCTTGAGATATCGCACCGCATCGTTTGCAGCGTAGGTGACGAAAACGCGCTCGCAGGGGAGACCCGCCTCCTTGGCCGCTTCGGCGATCCACGTCGCGCGCTGTCCCTTAGTCAGCAGCAGGTCGACAAAAGCGGCAGCTGTCCGTCCCACCAGGCGGTGGCCCTCCACCGCGTAGCCGCCCAGTTGAGCCATGTCTCCCAGGACGGCGATGCGACGCTGAGCGGGGTAGTCGGCCAGGGTGGCCAGGGCCTGCAAAGCAGTCGCCGGGCTGGAGCTGGCAGAGCCATCCAGCAGGAGCGAGTCATTGACGCCGGGCAACAGCTGAAGCCGCCCCGCCCCAGGCCGCAACTCTTCCACCGCATCCAGGATATCGCCCCAGGGAACGTGGTAGGCCAGGCCCACGGCAATGGCCGCCAGAATCGTATAAGCCTGATGGCGACCTACGAGCCGGGTACGAACCTCCGCCTTGGCCGGGTAACCGGGCGTGCCCCGGCCGCCGACGCCGGGGAAGTGAACGACGAATTGCAACCCCTCGAGATCGGGGCGCAGATCGGAGGCGACGATATCGGCGTCGGGGCTCAAGCCATAGGTGATCACCTGGGCGCGCGTGCGTTCCTGCATCGCCCGCACCCGCACGTCGTCATAGTTGAGGATGGCCGTCCCATCGGGAGGAAGGGCCTCCACTAGGCGGCCCTTTTCCTGGGCGATAGCCTCCAGGCTGCCGAGAAGGGCCAGGTGTGCGTGGTTGACCGCCGTGACGACGGCGATGTGAGGCCGGGTGAGCTCGGCCAGGTGTGAGATGTCGTCGAAGGCGTTACAGGCCAATTCCAAGACGGCGATTTTGTGCTCCGGGCCAAGCGCTGCCAGTGAGAGCGGCAGCCCGAAACGATCGCTCAGATCCGGCGGATTACAAAAGACCGGGCAACCCGTAGCCAGCACAGCGGCGATGGCCTGGCAGGCGTCGGTCTTGCCGGTGGAGCCCGTGATGCCCACCACCGGCACGCCGTGCTTGCGCAGGACGTAGGCGGCCCAATCGGCGATCCCAATTTGCGTATCGGGGACGACCACACACGGGACAGAGCACTCGTCCGGCGAGAACTGGCAGAGCACCCCACCGGCCCCCTCCCGTACGGCGTCAGCGATGTAGTCGTGGCCGTCACCCCCCTCGGTCTTGATGGCGACGAAAATCTCGCCCGGGTTGATGCGGCGCGAGTCGTAGCAGAAGGCGGGAAACTCCTGCGGGGTCGGGGAACCCACCAGTTGGCCGCCGGTGGCGGTCAGAAGATCCTTTAGGTAAATCATGGTGTAGAAGGCGATAACAACGGGCGGCGCACGTGTTGCGCCGCCCCCTGTGGGCGGTACAGGACTCGAACCTGTGACCTCCTCGGTGTAAGCGAGGCGCTCTGACCAACTGAGCTAACCGCCCGAAAGCGGGCTTATTATAAGCAGTTATGCCTTCCCCGTCAATGCGCGCTCACAGACGAGGCAGCACGATCTCCTTCTGGGCCTGGTACTTGCCCTGCTTGTCGGCGTAAGAGGTCTCGCACTCCGCATCGCCCTCGAAGAAGAGCACCTGGGCGATGCCCTCATTGGCATAGATTTTGGCCGGCAGCGGCGTCGTGTTGCTGATCTCCAGCGTGACAAAGCCTTCCCAACACGGCTCGAAGGGCGTCACGTTCACAATAATGCCACAACGCGCGTACGTGCTCTTGCCCACGCAAATCGTGAGCGTGGTCCGGGGCACGCGAAAGTACTCCACGGTGCGGCTCAGGGCAAAGGAGTTGGGCGGGATGATACACACGTCACCCTGGAAATCGACGAAGGAATCGGCGTCAAAGTGCTTGGGATCAACGACGATCGACTTGCTTGACTTGAGCTCGGCCAGCGCGCGGGAGGCCATGTCGCGACGGTGCGTCAGGTAGGGCCACACCTGCGACAGGATGTACTGCACATCGGAGGCTTTGCTTACCACTAGCTCACTTCGCCCGTCGCCGGAATCCCGCAGCGAGCCTGTACCCAGCGTCGCCTGTAGCCGCTCCAACATCTGCCGGTCATCGCTGGCGACGACGAGTGCTAGGATTGAGCGATCCTGCTGCCCAGAGGTCGTGTAGCCGACCTGCGCCCTGGCGTCCAAAACGCCTGCGACGTAGGCGCACTGAACGTCAGAAAGCTTGGCCGCCGTGACCTCTGGCTGGAATATCTTGAACTCGTCGGCCACGCGAATGTCGTAGCCGTAGGACGAGAGGCCGTAAGAGATGACGCCGTCGCGCACCTGCCCATCCACGAACGGCTCGATCATCCGCTGCTCCAACGCCATCTTGCGAATCCAGCTATCAGGTTTCAGTCCCATCGTAGTGTAGAATCCTCCCATCAAGAGGCAAGATGCAAGATACAGGAACGCTTCTTGCCTCTTGTATCTTTCACATCCGCTCCGGCGCGCTCATGCCCATCAGGCTCAGGACACGGGCCAGGACGAGCTTGGCAGCCCGGACAAGCATCAAGCGCGCGCGCGTCAGATCGGGAGCCTCGGCATCGACGACGCGGCAGTCCCGGTAGAAAGCGTGAAAGGCCGAGGCCAAGTCCTTGGCGTAGAACGTGAGGTAGTGCGGCGCCAACTGCATCGCCGCCTGCATCACGATCTCTGGTAGCTCCAGCATCTTGCGGATCAGCGTTAGCTCGCTCTCGTGAGTCAACAGTGAGACGTCAGCAGACGCCTCTACATCCCAGCCAAGGTCGGCGGCGTGGCGCAGGATACTGGCGATACGGGCGTGAGCGTATTGCACGTAATACACCGGGTTCTTGTCCGATTGCTCGACCGCCAGGTCCAGGTCAAAGTCCACCGTCGAATCGACGGTACACGTCAGGAGCATGAAGCGGATCGGGTCCGCGCCGACCTCGTCGAGCAACTCGCGCAGCGTGACAAACTCTCCCGTGCGTTTCGACATGCGCACGTCCTCGCTGCCCCGCTTCAGATTGACCATCTGGTAGAGGATGATCACCACACGCTCCAGGTCAAGCCCCAACGCCCTGGCCGCCGCTTTTACCCGCGGCACATCTCCGTGATGATCGGCCCCCCAAACGTAGACCGCTTTATCAAAGCCACGGTCGACCAATTTATCCCACGCATATGCAACGTCAGAAGCCAGATACGTGGGACGCTCACTCGGCTCTGGGATCACCTGGGGAGAGCGGATGAGGACCACATCCGTCTCCAAATCGGGAGTAGTGAACCAGATCGCGTCCTCTCGCTCCGTAACATAGCCCTTATCGCGCAGCTTTTGGATCATGCGATCAAGCAAGCCGGACTCGTGCAGGCTTTTTTCGTGGAACCAAGTATCGAATTTCACACCCAGCGCAGCCAAGTCACGCCGTATCCAGTCGATCATGCGATCGATGCCCTCCGCCCCCAAAGCTCGGACGGCTTCCTCCTTCGGCAGGACGAGGTACCGCTCACCGTACTTCTCAGCCATCTGCTGCCCGATTTCGGTGATGTACCCGCCGTGATACCCGTCTTCCGGGAACGGCTCATCCCGTCCCAGCGCCTGGGCATAACGGGCATACACACTCTCGCCGAACTTGCGTATTTGTGACCCGGCGTCGTTGACGTAATATTCCCGCTCGACCTTGTACCCCGCCGCAGCCAATATGCTGGCCAACGTGTCACCGATAACTGCATTTCGCGTGGATCCGACGGTAACAGGTCCCGTCGGATTGGCACTCACAAACTCGACCTGCACCCTTTGACCGCGCCCAATATCCCGATTGCCAAAAGCCTCTCCGGCCTCCAGGATCACCTCGACCTGAGTTGTGAGCCAAGATGCATCCAGCGCGACGTTAATGTACCCCGGCCCGGCGACCTCGACCTCGCCCACGAACGCCGCCGACGGCAGATGCTCAATCACCCGCGCGGCGATATCACGCGGGGACATGCGCGCTTCCTTGGCCAGCCGCAGGCAAACGGGCGAGGCATAATCGCCGTGCTGAGATTGGCGGGGACGCTCCACGACGACCCCCGGCGTCTCGAACGGCGGCAACGCGCCGCTTTCTTGCGCGGCTTTTAACCCTGCGGCAATCAATGCTGCAACCTGATCTTGGATCAACTCCGTCATCATCCTCCCCTAGTCAAACCCACAGCAGCCCAGCGCTACGCTCCCCATCGGTCAGCTTCAATTCCCTGCGGAACCATGCCACCAACTGCTCTCGCTCTGCCGACGGCAAGAACGAGCTGTCAACAGCTATCAGGATAG
>CAZWPV010000103.1:0-8049 GCA_964635485.1 uncultured Anaerolineales bacterium | reverse complement strand
TAGGTAGCGGGGGCTGGATTCGATCAAACGACCTGGCGTTCGTAGGTTCAAGGGAACCCTGCGCACAGTGATTTATGCTCAGTATATGTGATTGAGCGCGGATGTCGAATGCATTGACCAAGAAGATGCTGTTATGACACGAGATGCTTCAGTCATCATCGTCTGATGATAATGCCAGGTTAGTAAGTCACGAACACACAATACGAATTCACCGGGGCGCAGGATCTTCACGTCCGGATGCCCAGTGTGTTGGCTACTCATTCCATACTCCCAGGTTAGGCGGGCGAGGTTCGAATGATTGATTTATCCCTCCTTCACTCGCCCAATCCGGATGGACAGAGCAAGTAGCCAGCACAGGTCTTCTTTCCAATGGTGCTCATTACACCTGTGTTCGTTACTTGTTCCACCTATCCAAATTTGACGACTGGTATTTGGTCTTATCATTCGTCGAGAACTTGCAGGGATGAGTCAAGTAGCCAGCACAGGCAGGGTCTGTACTCGGTGCGGAGCCATGCGAGGAACGCGCGCAGGTTCTGCTTGGTGACCTGGCTGATGTCCACGTCACCGGCGTATTCGAGGAACAGCCCGAGGTGTTGCATGTAGCTGACGAGCGTTCTGGGGCTGAGACCCTCCGCAGCCTTATGCTGTTCGAAGCCAACGAACGCTTTTGAGAGGGACAAGCCCGGCGGTCTACGGTTCATTTCAAAAACCTCCTTTTTGGGGGTTCCTTGAACCGCAGACCGCCGGGCCTGTGTTTTTTGGGTAGCCTGGCGGTCTAAGGTAGGGTTTAGGTAGCGGGGGCTGGATTCGAACCAGCGACCTCCGGGTTATGAGCCCGACGAGCTGCCTCTGCTCTACCCCGCAACGTGCACATCTTGCGATGCGGCGCGTATTATACATCAACCACTAGGTTGCGTCAAGGGTTGTTTAGTAATTGCGCCAAGAGATCATTGATGGGTGATTGAGCAATAGTGCGGGGAGCCGATCTTTCTGATGATGAGGAGTTTTACAGCTTTTACCTGCTTAACCTTGGCAACGCATCAGAGTTCCTAATCCGTGTGAATCCACAGCGGGCCAGCAACTCGATGCGAGACGCCGTCATGCTGAAACCTCTACCTGAAAGCTTTCCTGCAATCTATCCCTGACCTGAACTTCGGCATCTTCTATGCCGATACCCTTCGCTGCCGCAATTTCTCCAGCCAGGAGCGTCATCCCTTCCTCATACATGCGCTTTCCTCGCGTCGTCAGCCTGCCCTCTCGATGTCGTCTCCAGGCCATATCCCTAACCGCCTCCGCAACCTGTAGAACGTCTCCAGCGTGGAGCTTGTCTTCCAATAGCTGGTAGCGTTCCTTGTGCTCTGTGGGCAATTTCTCGGGATTGGTGTCCAGTACCTTCCAAACTTGCGATAGTCGAGACCTCGAGACAGCCCGCCGCAAGCCCAACTCTTTCGCTGAGCCAACCGGTATCATCAGACTCGACGTCGGCTGGCTCAGCAGGCCAATCCGGTAATACAGAGCTTCGGCACCGCGCCACTGTCGCTCTTCTACGCACCGGATCACCCCAGCACCCCGAATGGGATGAACTACCGCATCGCCCTCTTTGAACATTTCTGCTCCTTTACCGGACAAGCTACATCTGCCGAACTGCATCGGCAGCTATTGCCTACGATAATTGACTCAGTGCATTGTCCAACCAGGCCAGTTCCGCATTGGCTACAGCCAGCCCATAGTCAAGCGCCAAACGCTCGCCCAGATTGCTATCCTCTTTCATTGACTCAGTCGTCTGCTGTAGATGGGCGGCAACCTGGGTGCGCCGCTGCTCCAGATGGGCGACCAAGTCGGCCTGGGAAAGGTTGCCGACCAGAAGCAGACGCATCAAAAAAGCTTTCAGAGAAGCACCAGACGCAACCGGTTGCCCCACCCACTCTTGCAGAGTCTCCCTGCCTGCGTCTGTGATGGTATAGATTTTCCGAGGCGGCTTATCCTGCTGAGGTATCACCTCCACAGTCACCAAGCCATCTTCTAGCAGCGCATGCAGAGCAGGGTAGAGACTGCCAAAGCTGGGACTGTCGATTAGCCAACTCAGGTTCTTGAGGAAGCGCTTTATGTCGTAGCCAGACATCGACTGCCTGGTCAGGAGGCCGAGTATGAATTGACGAATGCTAATGGTGTTTGCCATGTTGTACTCGGTATATAACGATTTGCTATATTATACCACAAGACGCTGTGGCACGCAATCCGGCGAAAGAGGCCAAATGCGATTGCCCTGGCAATACATCAACCTCCCGCAGGCGACACCCGACATACAGCGTGGGTACCTGCGGGAGGTTGCTTTTTCAAGCGGCGGTTGTTAATCCTTCACAAAGCGAGAGGCCAGCCAGCGTACGAAGCGGCGTACCAGCGAACGTAACGCAGCGTAGCGATAGCGCCAGTCATACCATGCCTTCTCCCAGCGTGTGGGGGGCACGGTCGGCAGCGGCGCGCTCCAGCGAACCGCGGCCGCGGCCCAGGTCAGTCCCGCGCCGAATCCCACAAACACCACTACGTCGTTTCGCTGGATGCGACCCTGCTCCACGGCTTCGCAGAGGGCGATGGGAATGGAGGCTGCCGATGTGTTGCCGAACCACTCCACGTCGCTAAAGATCTTGTCTTCCGGTATCCCTAACGTTTTGGCCGAAGCGTCCGTGATGCGCCGATTGGCCTGGTGAGGGATAAGGAGGCTCAAATCTTGGAGGGGCAGATCGGCCTTGGCCAGCACCTGACGTGTGGCGGCGGGCATGGCGCGCACCGCGAAACGAAACACCTCGCGGCCCTTCATTTTCAAATGGTGCATGCCTTCGGATACGGTTTTGTGAGAGGTGGGGTTTCGACTGCCGCCGCCAGGCAGTATGAGAAGGTCGCCGCCGGAACCGTCTGCTCCAAGTTCAGAGGATAGGACGCCCCCTTCTGCGCCGTTGGCGTGGAGGATCACCGCGCCGGCGCCATCACCGAAGAGCACGCATGTCGCCCGATCCTCCCAGTCGGTGATGCGGGAGAGCGTCTCGGCGCCGATGATGAGTGCGTTCTTGTATTGCCCGATCTCTATGAGACCGGTGGCTATGCTGACGCCATAGACAAAGCCCGAGCAACCGGCTGCCAGATCGAAGGCCGCCGCGTGGCGCGCCCCCAGGGCGTCCTGGATCAGGCAGGCCGTGGAGGGAAATATGTAGTCGGGTGTGGCTGTGGCGACGATGATCAGGTCTATGTCGGTTGGCTTGAGGCCGGCCATCTCCAAGGCCGCGTGCGCGGCTTCGATGGCCATCGTGGCCGTCGTGTCTTCTTCGGTAACGAGGTGCCGCTCGACGATCCCCGTGCGGGTGCGGATCCACTCATCGGACGTGTCTACCATGTGTGTCAGATCGTCGTTGGTCAGCACGCGCTCGGGCACGTACTTGCCCCATCCGATGATGTGTGCTCGAATTGTCATGCGCCCTCCTCCCATCGGCGGAAGATGAGGCAGGCGTTGTGTCCACCAAAGCCGAAGGAGTTTGAGAGAGCTGTGCGGGGATCGAGCTTTTGTGCCTTGTTGGGCACATAGTTCAAATCGCACTCTGGATCGGGATATTCGTAGTTGATGGTGGGATGCATCCATCCCGTCTCCAAGGTTTTGACGCAGACGATGGCCTCAATAGCGCCGGCTGCGCCCATCAGGTGACCCATCATCGACTTGGTGGCACTGATGGCCAACTTGTCGGCGTGTGTGCCAAAGACGCGTCGGATGGCGCGGGTCTCCATGGGATCGTTGAGTTGGGTGCTGGTGCCGTGGGCGTTGATGTAGTCGATTTCATCGGGACTCATCCCGCCATCTTGGAGCGCCAACGACATTGCCCGGGCTGCCCCATCGCCGTCCTTGTCGGGCGCGGTGATGTGGCAAGCGTCGGAGGTTGTGCCATAGCCGACGAGTTCGGCATAGATGTGGGCCCCGCGCTTCTGGGCGAACTCGAGGCTTTCCAGCGCCAGGACGGCGCCTCCCTCTCCCATGACGAACCCATCGCGCTCGGCATCAAAGGGGCGGCTGGCCCGCTGGGGTTCGTCGTTGCGGGAGGAGATTGCCCCCATGTTGCTGAAACCGGCGATGGCGACGGCGTGCATCACCATCTCGGTTCCGCCGCATAGCATGACGTCCGCGTCGCCACGGCGGATGATGTGCAGCGCCTCGCCAAGGGCGTTGTTGCCTGTGGCACAGGCCGAGGCCACGGAGAACGTCGGTCCTTGCAGACCGTGGGCGATAGAGACCGCGGCGGAAGCGGCGTTGGCCATCATCATTGGGATCATGAGCGGGCTGACGCGGCGCGGTCCGGACTTGTTGATGATGTCATAGTTTTGCAGCAGCGTCAGCACCCCTCCGATGCCGGTGCCGATGATCGCGCCGGCTCTTTGCTTCTCCACGCTGTCCAGCGCCAGGCTGGCGTCTTCCATGGCCTGGCGAGCGGCCTCCATCGCAAAGAGAGCACAGGGGTCGTTTCGGCGAGCCTCGCGGCGGCCAAAGAGCGCCTCGACGTCAAAGTCCTTGACCTCGGCGGCGATCTTGACATCCAGATCGGAGGTGTCGAAGCGGGTGATGCGGTCGATGCCGCTGCGTCCGGCGAGGAGGTTATCCCATAACGTCGGCACGTCGTTCCCCATAGGGGTTACAGCGCCGACTCCGGTGACGACAACGCGTTTTTGCATAAATCCCTCCAATACGTAAAGTGGCGTATCATCTCAATAAAATGGGAGGCGGGGAGTATGTAGGCGGCGATCCTTCGGCTCCGCCCCTTGACTTGCTCTGGGAACGCCTCAGGAAAGTCGCCGCCCGCACATCCCGAAACCACCCATCCTACGATTCCTAGACAGACTCGTATGAATTACAGTAAAGAGAACACCGTTTGGCGGAAAAGGTCACGCTGCGATGGGCGGCAAGTTTGCCATTGCCTTGGAATGCGCGTAAAATGGTGGAGGTGGGTGGCTAGTTGTTTGGCTGGAGGTGATCGATGCCGTACGGTTATCATGGCAAGATTTTGCACGTGAACTTGACTGCAGGGGAGATCGACGTCGAGGAGCCCGGCGAGCTCTTCTACCGCAAGTACGTCGGCGGGAGCTCGATGGGGGCTTACTATCTGCTCAGGCACACGCCGCCGGGGGCCGATCCGCTGGGGCCACAGAACACGCTCAGCCTGATGGTCAGCGCCATCACCGGCGCGCCAATCTCGGGCCAATCGCGCGTGGCAGCCACGGCCAAATCGCCTCTCAGCGGGCTGGTGGGGGAATCGGCAGCGGGGGGCTTTTGGCCGGCGGATCTCAAGTTCGCCGGCTTCGACGGTATCGTCTTCCACGGCCGGGCCGAGCGCCCCGTCTATCTGTGGGTGCACGATGGCGAGGCCGAACTGCGCGACGCGGCCCACCTGTGGGGCCAGTTCACCGCCGACGTGGAGGACGCCATCCGCGCCGAGTTGGGCGATGAGCGCATCCACGTCCTTCAGTGCGGCCCGGCGGGCGAGAAAGGGGTGCGCTTTGGCGCGTTGATCAACAACGCCAACCGGGCCAACGGGCGCGCCGGGATGGGCGCGGTGATGGGGTCCAAGAACCTCAAGGCGGTCGCCGTGCGCGGGCGCAACCGCCCGGAGCTGGCCGATCCCGAGGCGCTGCGGGCGCTGGCCAAGTGGGGCGCCGAGCACCTCGCCGAGTCGGGTGTGGCGGGGATGCACAGGCTGGGGACGGCGGGCGGCGTCGTCGGCCAATCTGTGACCGGCGGGTTCCCCACGCGCAACTGGTCCAGCGGCACCTTTGAGGGGGCCGAGGCCATCGGCGGCGAGCGCATCGCCGAGACTATCCTCCAGGAGCGCGATACCTGCTTCGCCTGCGTGGTGCGCTGCAAGCCGGTGGTCGAGATCGCGGAGGGGCCGTATCGCGTCGATCCCCGTTACGGCGGCCCGGAGTACGAAACGCTGGGCACGATGGGCGCTTACTGCGGCGTCTCCGACCTGGCGGCGGTGGCCCGCGCCAATCAACTGTGCAACATGTACGGCATGGACACCATATCCTGCGGCGGGACGATCGCCTGGGCGATGGATTGCTTCGAGCACGGGCTGCTTACGGCGGAGGACACCGGGGGTGCGGACCGTTCCGGTCCGTCCGACCTGCGCTTTGGCAACGCCGAGGCGTTGGTGCAGTTGGTGGAGATGATCGGTGAGCGGGAGGGGTTTGGGCGCATCCTAGGCGAGGGGTCGGCGCGCGCGGCTCAACACCTGGAGGTGGGGCTGGACCTGGTGGTCGCCGGGAAGAATCAAGAGTACCCGGCTCACATGCCGCAGGCAAAGGGCGCTCTGGGGCTGCTCTACATGGTTAACTCCGGCGGTGCCGACCACACGGTCCTCGATCACGACACCGGCTGGGCGGGATACGCGGAGAAGGCGGCGGCGCTGGGCCTTTTGGAGCCGCTGCCGCCGGAGGTGTTGAACCCGCAGAAGGTGCGCTACGCCGTGTATATGCAGCAACTGCTCAGCTTTATCGACAGCGCCTGCATGTGCAAGTTCACCTTTGGCCCCTCGTGGCAACTGTTCGACACGGCGCAGATGGTCGATGCCGTGCGCGCCATCACCGGCTGGAACGTCAGCCTGTGGGAGCTGATGAAGGTGGGCGAGCGGCGGGTGAACATGCTGCGCGCCTTCAACGCCCGCGAGGGGGTGGGGGCGGAGGCGGATACGCTGCCGCCCAAGATGCTAGTCCCGCTCGAGGGCGGCCCCACCGACGGCGTGGCAGTCGATGCCGAGACGTTCGAGGCCGCCAGGGCGCTCTACTACCAGATGGTGGGCTGGGATGAGGAAGGCCGCCCCACGCGGGCCAAGCTGGAGGATCTGGATTTGGGCTGGCTGGTGGAGGGGCTTGAGTATCTGTAGCGCGCTTTCGAAGTGACAGCATCGTTTGGCATCATGCTGCAAGCGTGAACTACAGGGTTTCTAACTGCTCACTTGGAAGGCAATCAAACTAAATGATTGTTTATATCCTCAAGTTCTCTGCGAAACTGCAACGCCGCAGGATAATCAGGCACATCTTGATAGAGCTCGACCATCCTATCATAGACATGACGAAATCGTTTTAGCGCCTGAAAAGCCTTTTGTGCCTTCTTGGTCTCTCCGATGTGCAATAGGCTGCACCCAAGATAGTAATTCGCAAGTAATCGCCATTCTTCAAAGGGCATACGACCGCGAATTGTAAACTTGAGATACCTTATGGCTTCATTGAATTGCTCAAGCCTGTAGCATACTATGCCTTTGCAGTAGTGGTTAAATGCGTAGTGTGGTGCCAGTTCGACTGCTTTTGAAAATGCATTATCGGCCTCTGAGTAGCGCTCCTGAGCCAGCAGAGCTTGCCCTAAAGCATTGTGACAGGTATGATTGTCGGGCTTTAGTCGCATTGCCACACGTGCATCTCTTTCCGCTTCAACGATCCTAAAAAGGGATGAGTTGATAACCGAACGGAATTGGTACGATTCCCAGTGGGTAGGGTGTTTCTCAATAGCTAATGTGGTTAGTTGAGCTGCCTGAAGTTTCTTTCCAGCGCGAAACTGCTCTAGTGCCTGTCGGAGTTCTACAGGGTGTCTCAGTATGCCAAACCACACAGCTAGGGCTATCGTTCCCCCAAATCCGATGAGAAGCGGAATAGCGCTCTGGAAAGGATAGATCGATAATGCGACTCCAAATGCCACTGGTAGAGAACAAATAATACCCCTTCGACGAGTTTCCGGCTCAAGTCTTCGAGTTCTAAGAACGACCAAACCAATCAAGCCAATGCACACAGATGCTGCAAAAGCAAACCAGCTTCTACTAAAGAAAGAGAAAAGTGCCACACAACTGGTTATGAATGCCAGCAGCAGTGTAGTGAGCCAGTCCAAGATAGATGTAATTGGTCGAAGTGGCTTAATCTCAGTTTTGTCTTTGTTGTTTGGCATAACAAAGCAGCCTCAACGCAAAACAGAGCGTGCTGACTACGCTTATCCATGTTCCGCGGCCTACTCCTCGCCTTCCTCCG
>CAZWPV010000102.1:1237-8103 GCA_964635485.1 uncultured Anaerolineales bacterium | reverse complement strand
GGGCCGGTGGACCACCCGGTGTTGCCCACCGCGCCGATGACCTGCCCGCGCTCTACTGGCTGTCCCACCTCGACGTATATGTTGCTCAGGTGGGCGTAGTAAGTGGCAAAGCCGTTGGCGTGGTCGATGACGATCAGATAGCCGTAGCCCACGTCGGTCCAGCCGGCGAAGCTGACAAAGCCGCCGTCGGCGGCCTGGACGGCGCTGCCTGTAGGCGCGCCAAGGTCGATCGCCCGGTGACCATGCCAGAAACCCTGCGTGATCCTGGCCCCCACCACAGGCCACTGGAACCGCCCTGTGCCTCGTGCCCCTCCGGGGACGGAGCCGGTGTATGAGGTCACCACCTTGGGCACGTAGGGCTTTTCGCCTCCGGGGATGATGAGCCAGTCCCCCTCTTTGATTGGATAATCCGGCGCTGTCAGATTGTTGTACTCACAGGTGGCGATCGTCATCGTGACGACCTTGTAAGTTTCGGCGATGGATTCCAGTGTGTCGTCTGCCTTGACCTGGTGGTAGGCCCCATCAATCGGCAGGATGACCACCTCCTGCCCAATCCGCAGTAGGTCGGGGGCGTCTTCGATGGCCGGGTTTGCCCACATGATCGTCGTGGGTTCCAGGTTGTAGGAGGCCGCGATAGCCTGTACGGTGTCGCCTGCCTGGACGGTGTAGGTTTCCACACCAAGGCGCGGGCGGTCGGGAATGGTTGTGTGCGGCTGGACTATCCGGACAACGGCCCCGTAGGTTCCATTGCTGCCTTTGCCTAGGACCTCGCCGTTCTTCCCGTTTAACTCGGCCAGCAAGCTGTCGGACGATTCCCCGTCTTCGCCTCTGGCGGAGACGGGCAGGGCGGACATCTGTGGGATGGAGGCGGCCTGGGCCGGCCACTCGACGGTGCTCAGCCCGATGGCGGCGACCGCCACGGCCAAGACTGCCAGGTGAGCGCTCGCTCGTGTGAGGAGCGGCCGCCATCCATGCCAATCGCCAGCCCACCGATAGACCGTGGTCGCCAGCCAGGCAAAGGCACGCACAAAGGCGTTCTCAAGGCCGCGACGGAGGGCTTGGCCTCTTGCGGTGAGAGATAGTGCTTTGCGTTGTACTAGTTGCATCGAGTTCTTCATTTGCACAACGTCACTAGGGTTGATAAAGCAACGGGTCTTGCGGCACGCCGTTCATCCGAATCTCGAAATGGAGATGGGAGCCAGAAGACCAGCCGGTGCTGCCACAGTAACCCAGCAAATCGCCCTGTTGGACGGCTTGTCCGCACCCCACGGCAATGCTACTAAAGTGAGCATACCGAGTTACAAAGCCATTGCCGTGGTCAACCTGGGCCATAATGCCGTATCCGCCGTTCCAGCCCGCGATAGTCACCAACCCGTTGTCCGCGGCCATAATCGGATCACCCGTCCGGCAGCGGTAGTCAAGTCCGATGTGCGTCGGGTTGCGCGGATCGTGGAAATACCACCCTGAGACCTCGCGGCTGCCGGTGGGGAGGATGAACCAGCCATTGGCGCCAGGGCCTGAATACGTCACGCCGCCGCAGGATCCATAGACGAGCCCGGCGGGGCCAGGCAAAGGAACGATGGGCGGCGGGTCCCAGTCGACGTCGTCTCCTCTGCCGCCGGGCACGACGAGCAACTGCCCTTCGGTAGGTTGCTCATCTTCCTCCAGGCCGTTCCACTCGTTGTACAGGACTGCAGGCTCCACCTCGTACTGGGCGGCGATGCTTGCTATCGTCTCTCCCGCACGGGTAGTGTGGTACACGCCGTCTACGGGCAGGATAAACAGCTCGAGCCCCGGTTTGATGAGCCACGGGGCATCCATAAGTGCCTCGCGGTTGCTCCAGACGATCGTCTCTGGAGACAAAGCGAATTGAGCGGCGATGCCATAGACCGTGTCGCCGGGCTGGACGGTGTAGGTCTTGACATCGGCGCGCGCTCGTTCTGGAAAGGTGGTGTGGGGGATGGGCAGCCGGGCGACCGTCGTTGTATTGGAGAATAAAGCCCAATTCTTTGAAGAGGCTGGGGTAGGAGAGAGCGCCCCCCCGGAGTTTGAGGAGAGCCCTGCCATGGCAGAAGGCTCGCCGCCAGCACTGATCGAATCCCCGACGGCGATCTGTGGCAGTGGCACGCCTGCGCCGCCGAGGAAGACGGTGACTATAGCGAGGGCGACGATGCTCAGGTGAGCCGTGGCGCGAGTTAGGAATGGACGCTTGGTGCGCCAGTCCACACACGCACGCCAGATCCCCGTCACGCACCATGCCACAAAGCGCAGGACAAGGGAACGTGAGCAGGAGGGACTGGTAGTTGCCAAATGGCTCTCCCCTTCGGTGGAGACAGGGAGTGATGATTTTTCTATTGCAGTAGACCTAAGGTTTTGCAACAATAGTCGCAACCCCCGTATGTCATTATACCATCAAAGAGGGGGGGTGACAACTTGTGCGCAAGCTGCCAAAACACCCAACTGGAGCCTATTTGGCGAGCAGGCGGCGGAGTATGGGCAGTGCTGCCTCAATGGCCCGGCCGCGGTGGCTGACGCGATTCTTCTCCTCTTGCGAAAGTTGAGCCATCGTGCGGTTGTACTCGGGCAGGAAAAAGATCGGGTCGTAACCGAACCCCCCTCGCCCCGCGGGTTCTAAAGTGATCCGGCCTTCACACATCCCCTCGGCGCTGTGTGTTTCCCCGTCGGGTGAGGCGATGACCACTACGCAGCGGAAGCGGGCCGTGCGCTGCTCTGGCGGTACGTCCATCAAGCACGCCAGGAGCGCTTCGAGGCGATCGACGTCGTGACCCGGTGCGTATCGCGCCGAGTGGACTCCAGGTGCCCCGTCCAGACTATCCACCTCGAGGCCTGAGTCGTCGGCCAGTGTAAGCAGTCCAGAGGCTTTTGCGTAGGCCAGGGCCTTCTGAGTGGCGTTATCGAGATAAGTGTCGCCGTCTTCGGGGACATCTACATGCAGGCCAAGATCGGATGGGAAACAGATGTCCATTTCCAGAGGTGCGAGCAAAAGTTGAAACTCGCGCACTTTGCCCGGATTTTGTGTGGCGACGAGTAGTTTCATGGCAGCATGTTTTTAGCACAGGCTGGGGGAGATGTCAAGCAGGGGGGCGTATCGCGTATCGACACTGCCTCTCGTGTGACAAAGCAGCGGAAGCGCCGAAAATCCGACGATCTAACGAAACGCTGATGTTGCTCTTATATTCTTCTGATGTACGTGAGGTATATTTGAAGCGTGTGAAGCTGATCTCAAAACATAGTAAATGATGCACGATTCGTGATGGGCGAGTTTTTCGTCTCACGGATCAATATCATGTGCAGGAGGAAGTGAAATGGGCAAAATAATTGGTATAGATTTGGGCACGACTAACTCTGTTGTTGCCGTCATGGAGGGCGGCGATCCTGTCATCATCCCGACCGCTGAGGGCGGCAGATTGTGTCCCTCGGTCGTAGGATTCACCAAGAATAACGAGCGGCCGGTGGGACAGACCGCCCGGCGGCAGGCCGTCGTCAACCCGGATAACACCGTCTTTTCCGTCAAGCGGCTGATGGGCCGCCGCTACGACGATCCCGAGGTGGAGAAGGCACGCCAGATCCTGCCCTACAAGATTGTGGAGGGGCCGTCAGGCGACGCGCGTATCCACATCCCGCAGACGGGCAAGACCTACACGCCGCAGGAGATCTCGGCGATGGTGTTGGGCAAACTGAAGAAGGACGCCGAGGCCTACCTGGGCGAGGAGGTCAAGCAGGCGGTGATCACCGTCCCGGCCTACTTTAACGACAGCCAGCGGCAGGCCACCAAGGACGCCGGCAAGATCGCCGGTCTGGAGGTACTGCGCATCATCAACGAGCCCACCGCCGCCAGCCTGGCTTACGGGCTGGACAAGAAAGAGGCCGAGACGATCCTCGTCTTCGACCTGGGTGGGGGCACGTTCGACGTCTCCATCCTGGACGTGGGCGAGGGCGTGGTCGAGGTGCAGTCCACCAGCGGCGACACCTTCCTGGGCGGCGACGACTGGGATCAGCGCGTCACTGACTATATCGCCGACGAGTTCAAGAAGGATCAGGGCATCGACCTGCGAGGCGACCGTCAGGCGCTGCAGCGGCTGAAGGAAGCGGCAGAGAAGGCCAAGATCGAGCTCTCCACCGTACTGGAGACGGAGATCAACCTGCCTTTCGTCACCGCCGACGCCAGCGGCCCCAAGCACCTGCAGGTGAAGCTGACGCGGGCCAAGCTGGAGCAACTGACCGAGGACCTGGTCGAACGCTGCCGGGTGCCCTTTGAGCAGGCGCTGAAGGACGCCAAGCTCAAGCCTGCAGACTTGGACGAGGTCGTTCTGGTCGGCGGCGCGACGCGCATGCCGATGATCCAGGAGTTGGTGCGCGAGCTGACAGGCAAGGAGCCTCACAAGGGGGTCAACCCCGACGAGGTGGTGGCTGTCGGTGCGGCGATCCAGGCGGGTGTGCTGGGCGGCGAGGTCAAGGACGTGCTGCTGCTGGACGTGACGCCGCTGACGCTGGGCGTGGAGACGCTGGGCGGGGTGATGACGCCGCTGATCGAGCGCAACACCACCGTCCCGGTGCGCAAGAGCGAGACGTTCTCCACTGCCGCCGATGGCCAGACCGCGGTGACGATCCACGTGCTGCAGGGCGAGCGCCCCATGGCAGCCGACAACGAGAGCCTGGGCATGTTCAACCTGGAGGGCATCCCGCCCGCGCCGCGCGGCGTGCCGCAGGTCGAGGTGACGTTCGACATCGACGCCAACGGTATCCTGAATGTCTCGGCTCAGGACAAGGCCACCGGCAAGGAGCAGCAGATCGCCATCACCGCCAGCACGAACTTGAGCAAGGATGACGTGGAGCGGCTGGTGCGCGAGGCGAAGCAGCACGAGTCGGAGGACCGGCGCGTTCGGGAGCTGATCGAGGCGCGCAACACGGCAGACCAGTTGATCTACCAGATGGAAAAGATGCTGCGCGACCTGGGCGACAAGGTGCAGGCTTCGGATCGCGGGCGCATCGAGGGAATCATCGAGGACTTGAAGCGCGCCAAGGAAGGCGACGACGCGGGTCGGATCAAGCAGTTGATCGAACAGTTGCAGCAGGCCAGCTACGCTGTTGGGCAGCAAATGTACGCCCAGCAACAGGCGGCAGGTGAGCCGCAAGCGACCTACGGAGGCAACGGCGGATCGCCCGGCTACGACTCTCCGCAAGGCGCGCCAGGAGGCGAGGAGGAAGTCGTCGAGGGTGAGTTCAGCGAGGTATAACACGTCTGCAAGTTTGCAGATTGGCAAGTTGCGGGGGAGTGGAGAGATTGTCTCTGCTTCCCCGCCTTCGCTTTCGTGCTACGCTTTACGTTTCGCGTGTATCGGGTATAATCCAGGGCATTGAACTAGGGAGCGATCAATGGAACAAGGAATAACACAACCTACGGGAGCTGTTGCTGCGGGAGCTGCCGCTTCCGATCAGTTGGTGGCCATCGCGCAGTTGCGGCGGCATCTCGCCGGCGTGATGCGTATCGATGAGCACGAGGTATTGCGTCAGCCCGATGAGGCGATTGTCTTCCGTGGCCAGGTGCACGGCGATACTGAAGAGGCCTTTGAGCAGATCAGCCAGCGCTTTGCCGATGCTGGCTACATTGCCCAGTTGCGCGATTGGTCCGCAGGCGGTCACGAGGTGGTGGCCATCAAAGGGGCGTTCAAGCACAAGACGGGCCGGGTGTGGATCAATGTGGTGTTGTTTCTGGCGACGGTTTTTAGCGTGCTCTATATCGGCGCGCTAAATGCCTTGGAACCCAGTATGATAGAAGATCCTACGAGCCCGCAGGTGTATCTATTGCCGCTGCTCTACCTCTACCGTGGATTTCCTTTCGCGGCTACGCTCCTGGGCATCTTGTTGGCCCACGAACTGAGCCACTACTTTGTCGGGCGGCTGTACGGCTCACCCATCAGTTTGCCCTACTTTATTCCATTTCCCAATCTCTTGTTCGGAACGATGGGGGCGGTGATCGTGCAGCGGAAACCCATGCGCAATCGAAGGTCTCTGCTGGACATAGGTATTGCCGGCCCGCTGGGGGGCTTGATCGTCGCGATCCCTCTGCTGGTCTTGGGATTGGCGCTCTCCGAGGTTGGGCCGCCCCCGCCCGAAATAGAAGGGGCCTGGCAGGAGGGCAATTCGCTGCTCTACGCGGGGATCAAATACCTGATGTTTGGCAGATTCCTCCCCGCTGGCGGCGAGGACGTGTGGCTGCACCCGGTCGCTTTTGCCGCGTGGGCCGGGCTGTTCGTCACCATGCTCAATCTGATCCCGGTTGGGCAGCTCGATGGCGGGCACGTCAGCTATGCCCTGCTGGGCCGCAAGGCGTGGACGCTGGGATACATCGTCATCGGCGCGTTGGTGGCCTGGGGGGGATGGCTCTTACTGAACGGCAACACGGCCGGCGGCCTTTGGATGATGTGGGGTTTTCTGAACTTGGTGCTGAACCGGCGTCACCTGCCCCCGCTCGACGATGCCACGAAACTCGATCTGCCGCGCGTCGCGCTCGGCATACTGCTTCTGATCGTTTTTGTGCTGCTGTTTATGCCCGCGCCGTTGCAGGAGGTGGTCTTTTAGCCGGAGGGAGGGCGAATGGTCCCAGATTCAACCGAGACTGTTTTCATCAGCTACGCCCGCGAGGATGTGGCGTTCGCCCAGCGGCTCAACACCGACCTGCAGCGGCGCGGCGTAGCAACCTGGATCGACGAGCTGGGCATCCGCGGCGGGGACGACTGGCCCACGCGGATCGCCACGGCCCTGGCCGGCTGCAAGGCCGTGCTCGTCGTCGTCTCGCCGGACTCGATGGCCTCCAGGTGGGTGCAGCGCGAGCTCTCTTTTGC
>CAZWPV010000102.1:0-1227 GCA_964635485.1 uncultured Anaerolineales bacterium | reverse complement strand
GGCAAGCGCATCCTGCCCTTGATCCACCGGCAGTGCGAGCAGCCGCGCTGGTTCAGGCTGCGCTTTGGCAACGTGCAGTGGGTGGATTTCTCCGAGGGTTCCTACGAGGCGAACCTGGCCGAGCTGCTGACCTCGATAGAGGAGATGCTGGCACTGCAGGTGATCGCACTGCCGGTCTCCCCTGTGCCCGAGCCCTCACCCCCGCCTACTCCCAGCGGAGGCACCAGCGTCCACATCGGGGGAGACGTCAGTGGCCAGGTGGCCGTCGGGAGCGGTATCAGCCAGGTCGGTGCGGTTCGCGCCGCCGCGCCCAAGCCCGAAACCCTCACCATCGCCTCTCCCATCCACCTCGAACTCGTCCGCGTTCCCGCTGGCGAGTTCCTCATGGGCAGCGACCCGGCGAAGGACAGGGAAGCTGACGATAACGAGCAACCCCAACATAGCGTCTACGTCCCCGAGTTCACCATCGGCAAGTATCCGGTCACCAACGTGCAATACGCGGCCTTTGTGCGGGTCATGAAACACGAGTTACCTGACCACTGGGAAGGCGGCAATATCCCCGCCGGCAAGGAGAACCACCCGGTGGTCAACGTCTCGTGGCACGACGCTGTTGCCTTCTGCGAGTGGCTGAGCCAGGAGGCCGGTAGACCCTTCCGCCTGCCGACGGAGGCCGAGTGGGAGAAGGCGGCGCGGGGCACAGATGGCCAGATTTACCCCTGGGGGGACGAGCCGCCCACGCCGGAGTTGGGCAACTTTGACAATAATGTCGGGGATACCACGCCGGTGGGCCGGTACTCGCCCCGGGGGGATAGCCCCTACGGCTGCGCCGACGTGGCCGGCAACGCGTGGGAGTGGACGCGGAGCCTCTACAAGGGCTATCCCTACGACCCGGCGGATGGGCGGGAGGAACTCGATGCCAGCGAGTTCATCGCAGACCTCCGCGTGTGGCGCGGGGGCTCGTGGGGCAACCTTCAGGATGACACCCGCTGCGCCTACCGCCTTTGGTCCGATCCCGACCTCTCGCTCGACGTCATCGGTTTTCGGTGCGTCTCTCCCGTCTCGGATTCTGAATCCTGATTCCTGCTTTCTGACGTAGCCCAACCCCTTGTGGGCGACGGGCACGAGGCCCGCTGCTACGCTGAATGCTTTGACGTCCTGTGTGAGGGGTGCTATAATCTTGACGGGAGGTGTCCGATGTCTGCTCGGCAAGCGCTGCACCAGATAAGA